>JAUWJN010000196.1 GCA_030607655.1 bacterium | reverse complement strand
GGCCGACTAACTTAATCGCCCCGAGGCCCGCGGCCAGATGACCAGCCACAGTATCAGCATTGATGTTGTAACTCTGCCCCTCTGAATCTGTACCGATAGAGGAAATTACCACAGTGTAGCCGGCTTCGGTGAGACTGGTGATGACTTGGGAATTGATGCTGGTTACTTCACCGACGAAGCCCAGGTCTACTTCCGCGGTCTTCTTGTGGGCGATAATCATACTAGCGTCCTTGCCCGATACGCCTACCGCTTGACCCCCGGCAGCGTTAATCAGAGAAACTATCTGCTGATTGATCCCGCCGACGAGCACCATCTGAGCGATCTCCATAGTCTCCGCATCGGTAACCCGGAGGCCCTCCACAAACTGAGGCTCCTTGCCCAGTCTTTCCATCATCTCGCTAATCTGGGCCCCGCCGCCATGCACCACCACCACATTGATCCCCACGTAGCGTAGTAGTACCAAGTCCTGGGCGACGCTGTGCTGCAGCTTGGGGTCGGTCATTGCTGCCCCGCCGTACTTGACTACCACCGTCTGGCCGGCCCATTGCTGGATGTAGGGCAAGGCCTCAATTAAAACGCTGGCACGCTGTTGGAGTTGTTTCATTAGAATTCTCCCTAAGACTATCGCAGAATCTGTAGGAGGGGCATCCCTGCCCCGATTTCTATCGTCCCCTCAATACCCCTTCTCCGTCAGTTCCTCAATCATCTTCCTGGCTGGGTCATTACTGGCGTCCAGGCGCAGGGCCTCTTCCGCCTCCGCCCTCGCTTCGGCAAAGCGCTTACGGAGGAGGAAGGTCAGCGCCAGACCTAAGTGCGCCTTGGCCACCTGCTCGCGCAGAGCCAGTTCCGGCGCCTCCCCGAAGCGCTTCACCACCTCCTCGTAGACCCCAATCTCCTCCTCGCTGCGCCCCAACTGCCCGAGGGTCATCCCTAGATTGTAGTAGGCCTGGGGGGCGTCGGGATCCAGTTGAATGGCCTTGCGGCACGCTCGTTCTGCGGTGCGGTGGTTGCCACTCCGGTATGTCACCACACCCCAGTAGAACCAGGCCACAGAATCCTTGGGGAAGCGGCGGACGAAGGCCCTACTGAGATTGTAGCGTTCGGCATGTAAGCCAAGATCACCGAGTGCTGCAAGCAGGGCCGCAAAGGCCGCTGCCACAAGCCGGGCATCTGGCCAATGTGTTCCCCAGCGGAAGCGAGGAAACGCCTGGGGAAGAGCTTTGGATGCACACTGCGCATATTCAGTACGCAGCTCGTCGTCAATCTCCTGGGGGATGTCGTCTATAACCAGGCGGCCGTCCACCACCGGCATATAGTCCGTTGCCAATTGCTCCAAGGCCAGGCGGGCCTCCGCCACCGCCACCCGTCGCTGGCTGTAGCCCGGAATCCCTTTCCGCGCCGCTTCCCGGCGAAAAGCAAAGACCAGCCGGGGGAAGGCCGGAACTCCCAGCGCGCGGAGCGCATAGACCGCCCGCCATAGCTCTTGCTGCAGAGCCGGCATACTCGCGGCAATAGTGTTCCAGGGGTTATCCCTGAACTTCGTGAACTCTTCCAAGGTTTCCTCGGACCACTCAAAAGACTGGTCAACCTTTACGTGCTCGCGCACAAACCATTCGGGGGTGCGCAGGGTCTGGTCGCCGATCTCAAGAAGTCCTTTGACAGTTGCCTCATCCGGTACGGGCAGGGGCGAGTCCTCGCACAGCTTCTGCCAATGCTGGCGGCGGAGCTGCTCGTCGGGCGTGCCCAGGGAGACCCGGGCAAAGGCTTCGAAGAATCGGCGGCAGCGCGAGTCTCGCTGGCAGGCTTCCTCCAGAGGGGCCTCCTGGGCAGTGACCATCACGATGACCGTGTCCGCCTGCCCCTGGCAGTATTCGATAAAGCCCTCCAGGTTCTTCACCGGATCGAGGGTGGCCAATTCCCTTCTCTCGCTGACCCCGTCCCGGGTGTGTGCAGCAGAGCGTTGTGAAAGTCGTCAATGATCAGGACTAGGTGTTGCCCCTGGAGCTGGGGTGCGGGTTCCTGGGGGATTTCGGCCACATTACCGCCAATGGATACATACTTGCGCTGGCTGGGATAAGCAGGGAGGCTGCGGGCGATTTCGGTGGCCACCCGGGTCTTTCCGCAGCCGCTGGGGCCGGTAATCAACAGGCGCCTGCAGGTCGCCGGATTCCCCATGTACGATGCTGCCTCTTCACGCTCAACATACTCAGTCACCGACCCTCCGCGGACGAGATTCATGGCTCGGTAAAGCTGATCGGCGGCAAGCAGCGCATGACTAAACTCGCGCTTGGCCCGCTGCTGGCGCTGTAGTACCACGCTGGCTACGCCAACCACTAGGGCCAAAAAGCCGAGCATGATCAAAATCAATGCTTCCACCGACATATTCTTCTCCTGCGAAATGCTGCTCCGGATTTGGTGTTGGCGCCGTCACTGCAGTAATTCGCCGTTTGTCCCCGAGATACCTTCATAACAAATGCTCTAATCTAGCAGAAACGATCACGTGCGAAAGATTTTCCGATTAGGCATTGACAAAAATGGGCATAATAAGTATAATCTCTTTTGCGACTGCATCTCAATCTCAATAAAGTGGAGCAATATGGAACAGAGGGAAGCACAAATCATTGGCACCTTACAGCGCGCGGACTTCCGCATCACTCCGCAGCGCCGAAGGATTATCCACCACATCCTCCTAATGCCCGCCCACTTTAGCGCTGATGATTTACTGGTGGTGCTACGGGACCAAGACGTTGAGGTCTCGCGGGCAACCGTATATCGTCTACTGTCTATACTGATCCAATCGGGGATACTTCGCGAGGTAATATACGGCGAGGGGCACAGCCATTATGAACTGCTGCACGAAGAACAGGAATATCATGGGCACCTGATTTGTGAGCGCTGCGGTCGGGTAATAGATTTCATCTGCCCCGCCGTAGAGGGAGCCATAATAGGGGTCAGCCGCGAGTATAACTTCAAACATCACGCTCATACATTACAAATTTGTGGGCTGTGCGAAGAATGCCAGCGCACTGCACGACAATAGTGTGCCTGGTAGACCTGCAAGTGGCCGATTGACGCGCGGCGGCCATCTGGTGAACAGAAAGGAGGCAGACCAATAGATGAGCTGATGCTAAGGAGCATAAAAGGCGCCCAGATGCACACAGACATCTGGACGCCGGAGGAGATGTGGTAGCCACACCTCACTCAAATGTAGGCTACCATACTCCTCCTGAAAAATCAAGTAGTGTCTAGATGTGATTACTATTTACAGGAGGAAAAACAATGTTACAGATGTCTAGAGGAAATACCGTCGCAAGTCGGGAACTTGCTGCGAGACCAAAAACTGAGGCGTTGCAGAGGCGAATGAGGTCCTGGCCCGCATTCAGAAGCATAAGGGTTGCTCTCAGTGTGATAATCGCTACAGCAGTAACGCTCACGCTGGGAATGATAGCCCGTCCCGTGGTCGCTGAACCGGTGGTGGGCTGCCCACTGGGCCTGGAGAAGGGGAAGTTTTGGCTGAGGAGTATTGCGAAGTATGTGGACCACACTGAGCGGTACAATCCGCAGACCGGCGCTATGGAGGACCTGCCCGCGGGCTGGCATTCGCGTAAGACGCAGCTACCCATTCGCTTGGGCTACGGCCTGACCGAGAGAATTGATGTGGGCCTCGTGCTGCCCTTCGCATGGCGGGATCTGCGTATGCAAAAACAGGGGAATTGGGTGGAGAAGGATAGCAGCGGCTTCGAAGACATCTGGGTCTCGGCCAAGTACAAGTTCCTGGAAAGCTACGAGCCCAAGGGGAGCTTCGAGGAACGGCATGCCTGCGTGGCGTTAGCCCACCGCTTTGACACTGCCAGTGATGGTAAGTGCGTTAACGGTTTGGGTACCGGCGCCGATGCCTGGCGGTTGGCTCTGCTATTTCATGCCGACTTCTCAGAGAAGAGCGCAGGGTGCGCGCACCTGACCTACGACATGATAGGTAACGCCCGCACCATTGACGGCTTCGGTAAGTCCGGTTATCATTACGCAGACCGCATGGGCTATAAGTTCTTTGTGGAACGGGAGTTAGCCGACAAGTGGGCAGCCATTTTCGGCCCCACCGGCTGGTTTGAGACTAGCCAAACTACCCAGCCTAACGACGACGGTGTAGGGTACCGGGCGCATTCGCACAACTTCGCGCTGAAGGTTGAGTACCATCCCAACGGTGCCGAGAGCGAGCATCAGAAGTTGATGGTCGGGTTGAGCATGCCGTATAGTGCCAAGAGCCAGTTCACGCCCGACATTGGATATTCGTTCGGCGGGATGTGGACCTGGTAGGCGGGGCGTGGAATGTGCCCTCAGTACCACTTGTGGTGCTGGGCTTGCAGGCTGGGAATAACTGGGCTAGGTGAGCAAATCGGGAAGAAAGCCGGGGAAGTTCTGGCTAAGCTGCCTAGCCCGAATTCCCGCACGGGAGCAAGTAGTAAGGAGAAACTAACTTGATCATTTCAGCCGCCGACATGGCACCTGGACAAGTGGGGATAGTAGTTGACCTAGCTGGGGGCCACGGAATGGTCCGCCGGATGCAAGCAATGGGCATCCACCCGGGCGTGCCGATCACTAAACTAACTACCCAGCCCTTCCGCGGCCCCGTCAGCCTGCAAGCGGGTGCTACCCAAGTGGCAGTAGGGTTCGGCCTAGCCCGTCGCATTATGGTGGAGGTTGCGGGTTGAAACGCATATTGTTGATGGGTAATCCCAACGTCGGCAAGAGTGTGGTCTTTTCAAGGCTAACTGGCACCGATGTTATTGTTTCTAATTACCCGGGCACAACGGTAGAGTTTACCAAGGGGCGAATGAAGCTAGATGGCGAACGAGCTGAAGTTATTGACGTGCCCGGCACTTATACTCTCGACCCCACTACCCGCGCCGAACAAGTAGCCGTGGATATGCTCGCCGAAGGCGACGTGGTGGTAGACATCGTGGACGCTACCAACCTGGAACGCAATCTCAACCTCACTCTCCAGCTCCTTGATACCGGCAAACCTGTCATCGTCGCGCTGAATATGTGGGACGAGGCCACCCACAAGGGCATCCACATTGACGTAGAAAAGCTCGAAGAACTACTAGGGGTGCCGGTGGTGCCCACCGTCGCCATCAGCGGACGAGGCATCAATACTCTAGTCTCCCGCCTAGGCGAGGCCAAGGCTAATACTTACCCCCACGAGGACAGCGACCGCTGGCACCAGGTCGGGCAGATAGT
>JAUWJN010000058.1 GCA_030607655.1 bacterium | reverse complement strand
GGCCTCGGCCACCCCCAGCGGGGCCTTCTCCGCCGCCGAATGTTTCCACAATTCGGCTTCCTCCCCGCTACCGGCATGAGGGACCAGCGCATAGTGGAAAGTGCTCTCGCCCAGGCACTGGGCCTCCGGCGTGGCCCCTGGGACGCCAGCATTGTATGGTCGGCTGAGAAAATCGCCCCGGGATAGCCCGCCCCCCGCGCGCAGCAGCGTCAAAGCGATTACGGCCTGCCCGTCAACCGGCAATACTTCATACTCCGGCAGCCCCCCCGAACAAAGAGCCAGACCCCGCTGTTCATCATTAACATCCACAAATCCCTGGGTAACCTTGGTCAGTTGAGGTCGTTGCTTCCAGCCCTCAGATTCAGGCAGCGTCAGACTCCGCTCGACCACGTCAAAGTGGCTTTCGGCATAACAGGTATCTACCGCTAAGCCCGGGGCGAACCACACCCGCAGCCGATGGTCACGGGCTTGATTATCCACGGTAGTCTCAAAGCTAATCCGCGGACTGCCCACGGCCAGCATAACCTTGGTGCTAACTGCACAGGGCACAGTCTGCGTGCTCCGGCTCTGCCGATCTTCGGCAACTGATTCGGCCAGGTGCAGAGTCAGGTCAATCTGCAGCGCCGCGCGCACCGGCCCCGTTTCAACGACTGAAATCTGCGCCGCCGCTTCCGTGGAGGTAACCGTAGTGCTAACCGCCGCCGGGGAATAATCGTATTCATCCCCTACGTCCTCGGTATCCTCAAACAGATGGCATTGCTCATAGACCTGGCCCGTGGCTCTGTCAGTTACCACAAGCGTACCGTTACGGTTGGCCGCCACTCGCACGCAATCATTCTCCAGCCAGTCAGGCCCGCACCGTAGATCAGATTCAGCGGATGCTGCGGGAGTGGCTTCAGCCACCGCACTATACGCCGCGAAACCCAGCGCCGGCACCTGAGCGGGGAAGACTATCTCCGCCTCCCAACGCAGCTTATCAGCCGGGACCCGGTAATCATGTTCGTGGATTTGCTGCTCGCATATCTGGCTGGGCACAGGATTGCCCTCCGCATCTCGAATGGTTACACTAAGGGGTCCCGTGTCACTGGATATCCCCCCCACAATTTTCACGGTGACCGGCTCGTTTCGCGGCCAATTGTGGGGATTAAATCCCACTAGCTGCTTGGCGTAGCAACAGTCCTCAGCGACCTCGGGAGACTCCAATTTAGCCAAAGTACTCAAGTGCTCAAGGGCCTCGGTGGTGAGCGTCTGGCCGAGCTGCTCAGCCTGCGCGAAACGGGGTATCATTTCTCGGTGCACCTGATCCGCAGAGCAGCCACAGATACTGTCATGGGGATGATTGCGCAGCAGCAGCCGCCAGGCCTGCCACAGGAAGCTCTGCTCATAATCAGCCCCTTCCAGCCACGCCCAGGCGCTGAATGGTTCTGCCCACTGCTCCAGAAGCGTCTGGCAGCGCTGGTTCATCTGCTTCAAATACATCCGCGCTGAAAATACACCCGAGAGCAGTGGCTGATACTTGCCGTTGTGCAACTCGCCCGTTACCGTACCCAGCTCTGGGCGCTCGTTTAGCACCGCAGCCACGTATGCCTCATAGTGGCTATGGACCAGTTCGGCATCTTCTAGTCTATCATTAAGATAGTCAATGATTTGGGGCAGCTCAGGTTGAGGTTCGAGGTGGTCACAGCCATTGTTCAGCAGCAGATAGCGGGTCGCGGCCCGCTCGCCCAGGCTGTCGCGCTGCTTGCGCACCATCGCCAGGGCCGCGTCCATGTCTACCGTCGGGGACCCGGCGCTGAGGTTGCCCTCCCATCCCCCGACCCCTAGGTTGGCGGCGTTACAATACCCGTTGAGCAAGTGGATACCTAAGACTTCCGTCCCATCCGGAGCCTGCCACCAGAATTCGTCATACAGTTCGTCCAGCTCGTTGCCGACCCCGCGCATAAACAGGGCGGCGCGCAGGTCAAAGCCCGCCAGTATTTGCGGCATCTGCGAGACGTGGCCAAACGGATCGGGGATATAACCCGCCTTCATAACCCGACCGAATTGTGCGGCGATCTTATGACCCAGCAGAATATTATGGACGAGTGCCTCGCCGCTGACTAGGAACTCATCCGGCAGCACATACCACGGCCCCACAAACAGCCGCTCAGCCGCGATCAATCTCTCCAGTCGCTGGCGATTTTCCGGTCGTATCTCCAGGTAATCTTCCAGCACCACGGTCTGCCCGTCAAAAACATAGAATCTGTACTCCGGGTCGGTCTCCATAATATGTAGTAGCTTATCAGTCAGAGTCACCAGCTTACGGCGAAATTGTTGGAAGGTCAAATACCATTCCCGATCCCAGTGCGTCTCGGGAACTATCATCATTGTCCACTTTTTCTCGCTCATGATGTTCCTCCTGATAGAATTATGTGCCCGGTTCGCTTCGCTATTGCGGACCCCGATTAACTATATGCGTTCCTGCGAATTATACCAGGCCAGTACCCGCTGGCGAAAGGCGGCCAGCTCACGCACGTCGTCTGCCACCAGTTCCTGGAGTAGTTCTGTCGCCGCAGGAAAGGCTGATTCGGCCTCGCCGGATAACGTGGCCCTGGGGTCAGTGCTGGTGAACTGCTGGCTCGTTGGCTCCGCGGAGTAGACGAGTTGATATTTCTCCCCGCACAGCGCGTGGATACTCCATACCCGCCTCCGCAGCCTGCCGCTCGCCTGTTCCATGCGCATAAAGCAAATGAGGTCAATAGCCCTGATCATATCCTCTGCCAGGGCCGGGGCGGCACTATGTAGCCGGCCCTGCAACTCGGCCCTAGTGTCGGCGTGCAGGCAGGCGGCCAGGCGGTGCCCCGCCTCGGCCAGTCGAAAATAGTCATAGACCTGCTGGCCCCAGATATATCCGTACCACGAGCCCGACCCGATCTCGTGTGCCAGATAGCACTGGGGCTGACGCTCGCGCAACCCCGCCTCAATTACCGCCGCGCTGCTAACCGAGATGATTTCCTCGCTGGGTGGCAGTAAGCAGAGAATGTTAGCCAGCAGCGTGGACTTACACGTGCCACTTGGGCCGGCCGCCGTCAGCACCGAAGCGCCCGTGGCCATTTTCACCAACAGATAGCCTCCCATTTCCGCCGTGAGTGTGCCATCGGCTATCAAATCCACTAGGGTCAGAGTGCGCCCGCCGCGTTGATTGAGACTCTCGATTTCCCGTAAGTTAGCGCGCTGCAGGTTATTCATATTCTTACGTCAATCTACTGCGTAGACCAGAAGTCTATCGGTACCCGCTGCTTGGCAGTCACAACTCGTCCACGTCTTTCACACTAGAGTACTGAGCCGACAGGCTGTGGAGCGCTCATATCTTATCAGTTTTGCCAGCAACTAGCAAATCTGGCAGCAGACTCATACGGGGAAAAGGGACGAGGATTGGACTTGTCGTGAAGAGGACAAGAGTTATCTAAACTGCCCGCGACAGTCTACTTGTGCCCTCCGCAGCGCTTACCCACACAGGACGAGCCGGCCAGTAATTGAATCAATAGGCGCCGCGACCGGTGATGACCGCGGGAACAGTCCGCAGCAGCAGTCTCAGGTCCTGCCACATATTACGGGTGCGAACATATTCTATATCCATCCGCACCCACTCATCAAAGGGGACATCAGAGCGCCCGCTAACCTGCCAGATGCAAGTTAGGCCCGGCTTGACCGCCAATCGTTCCCGCTGCCACGGCTCATAGCGGCCGACTTCCTCGGGTACGGGCGGTCGCGGTCCTACTAAGCTCATATCACCGGTTAGCACGTGCCATAGTGGGGGCAGCTCGTCAAGACTGTATTTGCGGATAAACTTGCCTGTCGGGGTAACGCGCGGGTCAGAACGAATCTTGAACACTGGTCCAGGGATATCGTTGTCCGCGACCATGGCCGTTTGCATGACCGCGGCATCCTGGTACATCGAGCGGAATTTGAGCATCGCAAACGGCTTGCCGTTCTTACCTAGCCGCACGTGTCGAAAGAATACCGGGCCCGGGGTGTCCAACTTTGTGGCGATGATGGCCATTAACATCAACGGCGCAGCTAGCAGCAAACCCGCCACTGCTCCTACCAGGTCCAACCCCCGCTTACTAACCTCATAAAAAGCCATATCCGTCTCACGTCCCACCCCCCCATTTAAGAACGCGTATTAGTTTAGCATAACCAGGGCGATTTGTCTATGCCTTGCTGCGCACAATTTTGTAAATTGGCGTTTACGGTAGCCTAAAACTTCTCGTCACGTAGGTACCTTTACGCCGTAGACCTTGACCGGTTCGGCGAATCCTCTGACGGTGACTTCGCCCACCATCTGGGCTTCCACGGATTCTCTTACCTGTTGATAGGTAGCTTCACTGATAAGTATGTCTTCTTCGAACTGCTTAGTCAGCTCCTCCAGGCGAGAAGCCAAGTTCACATGGGAGCCAATGACGGTATATTGCATGCGCGCCTGGGAGCTGACGCAGCCCACCAGGGCCTCACCGGTACTTATCCCAATACCGGCTTGCATCTGCGGCATACCATAGAATTCCCATTCGGCCTGATTGAACCGGATCCGCCGCTGCATTTCGATAGCACTGCGAACGGCCAGTAGCGCATGATCCGCTTGGGACAGCGGCGCGTTGAAGAAGGCCATCAGCGCATCACCTAGGAACTTGTCTAGGGTCCCCCCAAACTCCCAGATGACTTCGTGCATCAACTGAAAGTACCTGTTCAGCAGGTTGACGGTGTCCTCCGGTGCCAGTCGCTCACTAGCCGGAGTGAAATTGCGCAGGTCGCAAAATAGCACACTCACCACCCGCCGCTGGCCCCGCAGAGTAGTCAGAGCTTCCTCCTCGACTAGCTGCGAGACTATCTGGGCGGGCACAAAATGGCTCAGAGCTTGGCGCGCTCGGTGGCGTTGCCGTTCCTCGACGGCTAACTTGTAGATTAACATCACTAGCAGAGTTAGCAGAGCGGTCAGACTGGGAGCCAGCATATCAATGATTAAGCCGCGGCTGGCGAAGGCCCACGTACACAGCAGATTATAGCCGACCAGTATCCCCAGGGCATAACTCACCGCCCACCAGGTGGTAACCAGAGCAAACATCGCCCCCACCGTCATACCCATAGATACAATAAGCAGAGCCATCTTCTCCGGCGCGACCTGCTTAAGGAAGTGAGCATTAATTAGGTTGTCTATAATGTTCGCCTGTATCTCCACACCATTCATTACCCCCCCAAACGGACACGCCCGCAGATCATACAGGCCCGGAGCGGTAACGCCGACTATTGCTATGGTATCCTCAAGGTTGTAGTGGGCCGCACTGCTCCCGGTGCCTAGAAGCTTGTGGGCGGAGAGGTACCGATAGGTGCGGTTGGGGCCGGTAAAGTTGACTGCCATCCGTCCCCCACGGTCTATGGGTACATATCGGCGGTCACCCAAATCAATGCTCTGCCCGGGGTTGATAATGATTTTGTCCGCGTCCACGCCCAAGACATTCGCTGCCACTGCCAGCCCCAGAGAGGGGTATAGCTGCTCACCATACCTAGCCACCGGTGTGACGTATCTAAATACCCCGTCACCGCCATCAACAACATCGGTAAACCCCAGGCCGGCGCTGGCCTGGGCCAGGGCAGGAAACGGGAAGATCAGGGCCGGCAGCTCATAGAAGGTGGCCAGGGTATTCAGGCCCCGGCCCGCCATGATTTCGACCTGCGCCCATGCGTATTCAGTTAGCTCCGGGGCGGAGCTCTCCGCTGCCGCTCCGGTCTGGGGAGGAGTATATCCAAAAGTGGCGTGGTAGACCTGCCCGGCCTCCCGGGTGGCGGCTACAAAGGCCTCGTCGCCCTTTTCCCCACCCGGGGAGTCATCCGGTTCAACAAAAAACACGTCATAGACAATGGCGCGAGCTCCGGCTGCCGCCAGCCGCTCAGTCAACTTAGCAAAGCGCCGCCGCGGCCAGGGCCATTTGCCCGCCTGGCCAATACTTTCCTCATCCACAGCTACGATGATAATATCGGCGGTGGGGGCCCGTACGCCGCGATGCCGGAAGCGCCAGTCAACTGTCCGGCATTCCAGCTTATCCAGCAGGGTCATCCCGGGAGTAAAAAAGGCGGCCAGCATGACCACGGTGCAGATCAGGGCCAGGCCCACTGGGATTCGCCGGTGCTTGTCCTCTTGCCGACCTACGGCTGCTGAGGCGGGCTGCACAACAGACTCCTATGCTGTTTAAGTATTATTATTGTAGGGTAAAGTCTTAATAGCACCGGGTATTACCGGAGTTAGCTAGGCCAGTTGATTTAGCACGCCGTACAGTTTCAGGTGGAGAAGCAAGATGCGTAAGATTGGTGTACTGTTCATCTTCATATTCGCCATCGCGATCATCATGGGCTTACTTATGAGCCAGTCGCTGGTGGTAATGCAACGTATTGCCCACGTCAGCAATGTGGCCGGTTGGGGCCAAGTCAAATCACGTACTGACTCCGATTTTAAGCCCCTGGCGGGAGCGGAGTACGTACGGGCCGGCGACACCCTCTCCACCGGGGCCCAGGCCAGTTTGGCCCTGAACTGGCTAGACGGTACCCGCATCCGAGTAGGCCCCAGCACAGTTATAACGGTGCTGAAGTGCCAGCTTAACAAGTCTACTCAGACCGAGACTTCTTTGTTTAAGCTCGACGTCGGACAAATCTGGATTCGGATATTAAAGGTCCTCACCCAGCAATCTAAGTTCGAAATCCGCACCCCTACGGCTACGGCGGGGGTGCGCGGAACCATTTTTTCAGTACAGGTTACCCCCGACGGCAACACTGAAGTCTCAGTGTACGAGGGCACTGTGTCAGTTCAGAGCGCCAGCGGTCCGGTTGAAGTTGCGGAGAATAGCGTTGCCCTCTTAGGTAGTTCCGAGACTGTGGCCCAAGTGCTGGACCTCACCCCAGAAGATCGGCGCGGCTGGGACAACGCCCTGGATGACCTGGGGCCTTACCTACAGATTACCCATCCGGGGCCTGACGAAACCATTAGCAGTGATTCAGTATCAGTAAGTGGTATCTGCGAGCAGGGCGCCACAGTTACTGTCAATGACCAGTCTGTTACTCCCCGCCTCAACGGGCGGTTCTCCATTCAGCTTCCCCTCTCGCCCCAACAACACGCCCTTACCATCCGGGCCGTGGCGACCGATGCCCAAGGCCATACGACCACCGTTACCCGCGAGCTACAGCGTATCTCCCCTCCCAGCGATTAGGTGCTCACCGCCGGGGGCTGCGAACTACCAGCGTAACCGGATAATTGGAGCCGGATTGCGGAATGGTCTTGATAGGAATTGAGACGCTGGCCCCAGCAGGCACTTGCTGCTTATATAACACTTTCTCCTGACTAGGCCGCAGAACCCTGGTCTCCACCAGTTGGTCCCGAATGATATATATCCCCCGGGTAGCGCCCCCGGCCGCCATTACTGCGATCTCAAAGTGCCGGGCCACATCAAGCAGGTTAGTAACCTCCACGTCAATATTGTATACCACACCATAGTCACCGGGCAACTGGTCAGTATGCTTACCGACATGCACAAATGTCCAGGCCCCGCCGATAGTATGGGTGACCGACAAGTGCCGGCTGGCCGTGAATGCCCAGTCGGACAGCTTCAGGTCGGCGGCAGTTGGCTCCAAAGTAGTCAGTGGCAAGCGCGCAGGGCTAGGCTCAGCGGCCACCTCTACCAGTAGGGCTGCGTCGCCCAGATTAGTAAGTTGAGCCATTCCGCTGATCAACTGGGGGGGACGAGTGGGCAGTTGGCATACCTGCCAAGCCTTACCTGCCGGAATTACGGCTACATAGCCCACCGCCGCTCGCAGGGCTTGCCAAAAGCGGTGCATAGCCATGTGGCCGAGATACATCTCATCCTCGCCCGGCCCGGCGCTATTCCCCAATATGTGCACGCGGAGGGGAACATCGTTAGTATTGATAAGCCTTAGTGCGAAGGTGAGATTCTCATCGCTGCGGTTAACATGGTGCCACAGGACTCTGCTGCTGTGGCTGGCCGGCAGGCTCTGGCGCATCAGCACCGCCGGTTCGGTTACTTTCTCCGGTTCGTTGCTAACCAGTATCTGCTCGAGTGGCACGTCGGGTACTGGTATGAGCTTATGGTGAACGACTACTTCCTGCTCTTTGCGAAAATACCCCTCACCCTCTAAGACTACTATTCCTTTCCACAATCTACCATCCCCGTGTAGCTGAGGTATAGAGGCAGTGGCCCCCGGGGCAACTGTTATCCCGGTGAGTATCGCATTCACCGTCGCCTGCCGCCTGGTAGAGATGGGGATATCACGACCGGTGATCTGCGCCTCAGCGAAAGTCTTAACCTGTCCCGCCCACGGCCGGCAGACGCCCTCAAACTCGCCCGCCAGAGTGCCTGCTGTCACCTTGACCTGTGTTTCCCCCCGGGTTTTCCCCTCGACGATGAGCATCTTGTCCGTGCTATCTACCGAAGCCGTTGCAATATCCGGAGCCGTACTTTCTGCTGTCACTACCTCGGGGAAGTATCCCCCGTAGCGTACAGTCCGACTCTCTCCCACCGGCACCCGCAGTTCACCATCCAAATCTAAGCCAAGGTAGGGTGGGGTAAAGGCCGCGGCTATACGCTCAGCCCACTGGGCCGCCAGACTACTAAGGCTGCATCCGGACAGCCGAGCGGTCTGGGCATCCGGGGCCACCAGCAGGTTATTGCCAACGCGCACCTGGACGGCTGAACCCTCGCCGGTGACGATGACGTCATCAGGGGTGATGCCTTGCAGAGCTTGCCGATGGAGACGACTAGCTACAATCTGCGCCCGACTGCCGACCGCAGCTCCCTTAGTAGTGCGAAACCTCACAATCACCCGGTCCCGGGCGATGACTTCGCCAATGGTTACTCCTTGCGACTGGCGTACGGTAGTGGTAAAGTGCAGCAGGCCTGAGTTGGCCTCAGCACTGACGACACCCCAGGCCCACAGGCCCACCAGAATCAGTTTGCTATATCGGCTGCTGCCTACCATCCGCCCAGCCTTTCTCGCCCCCTGATACAGAAAGCCGCTCCCGCCTGGTCTTGCCGGAAGCGACTCCTCAGGTCTATGGCCAGCATTGCGTCCCCGACAACGAAGCCTGTCAGTGGTTCAGTCGGCAAGTTTGCCTACTATTTACTATTGCTGCCTTCCAGCTCCGCCAGACGAGCTTCTAGCTCCTTTATCCGCGCCACGAGTTGGGGAAGGCGGTTCTGCAAGGCCAGGATGCGGAGGCGCTCCTGATGCGGGCGGGCGGGGGCTCCTGAGTATGTACCTGGCTCGTTAATGTCGCCGTAGACTTTACCGCCACCCCCAATGACTACGTTGTCGCAGATTTTAATATGATCGTTTATCCCTACCTGGCCGCCCATCATCACATTATTACCAATCTGAGCGCTACCAGCGATGCCCACCTGACCGCAGAGCAATCCGTTCTCACCAATAACCACATTATGGGCCACATGCACCTGGTCGTCAATCTTAGTGCCCTTACCGATGCGCGTGGCGGTCACCGTAGCCCTGTCCACCGTGCAGTTGGCGCCGATCTCCACGTCGTCTTCTATGATTACCGTCCCTATCTGGGGAATCTTCTGATGCCCCTCGGCACTTTGCAAATACCCAAAGCCGTCAGCGCCTATCGCCGCTCCACCATGGATAATAACCCGCTGGCCCAAGCTAACGCGGTCTCCCACATAGACGTGGGGATATATCCGGCTGTCACTGCCAATGCTGACTTCGTAGCCGACGTAGGCCAGTGGATGGATGATCACATTATCGCCAATGATAGCGTTGTCACCGACAAAGGCACCAGCGGCGATGGTTACCCCTTCGCCCAACGATATGTTCTTGCCAACCGTGGCCCGCGGGTGGATACCCTCCGGCAGCCGGCGCTCGGGGGCAAAAAGCTCCAGCACCTTACTAAATGCCAAGCGGGGGTCCTCGGTGATTATTATCGGCTTGTGGGTAGTCTTCGCATTAGGAGGCACTATTAGCGCCGCCGCTTTGGACTTTTCACCACGAGGCAACAGGTGCGGCTCAGCAATGTAAGCGATGTGCCCGTCTCGGGCATCTTCCAGGTTACTGACGCCAGTGATAGTTACCGACCTATCGCCCTCCACCACCCCATCTATCAGCGTAGCCAGTTGTCCTAAGGGGTATGCTGCGTTTTTCACTTTTTTTGCCCCTCCTATCACTCCAGGATTAGTGCTTTGTCCATATCAGTCT
>JAUWJN010000092.1 GCA_030607655.1 bacterium | reverse complement strand
GCTACTCGTAAGCATCCCGCCGTGGAATTGGGCGCCAGTCCGCGGGGCAGCATCGCCCTTATGCGTCTGAGTCAGTCTCTGGCTGCAGTTCGTAATCGTGATTACATTACCCCCGATGATATCAAACAGGTAGGCCCGACGGCCCTCGGCCATAGGCTGATACTATCAGCAGACGGTCAGTTTGAGGGCATCACTACTGACCAGATTGTAGAGGAGGTCTTCGAAACCGTGCCCGTTCCTTTCGAACAAGGAGCGCCCGAAGTATGAAGATAGGGAAAGTACATACTCTGATCTGGGGCACATTGTTCCTGCTGATAGTGGCCTTCACTCTGCATGTAACCCAGCTCTTTATTATGGCGGTGGCAGTGGGTTTATTGGCTCCGTTATCATATTTGCTCAGCTCGCGGTCACTGAATGGGCTGAAGGTGCAGCGACGGCTGCCCAGTCGGCTTACCGCTGGTGAACCGACTCAGGTGAGCTTAGTGGCGCACAATACGAGCAGTCAGCACCGCCTCCCGTTCACGGTCCAGGACCTGCTGCCCGAGGGGCTCAGTGCTCCCCAGGACAATCAGCATTTAATCGTAGATTTGGCGTCAGGCCAGCAGCAAACCGTCACCTATCAAATGCTACCGTTACGGCGCGGCCTATATGAGCTGTCAGCACTAAAACTCATCACTACTGACCTCATCGGCCTGTTTGAGTTCGCCACCTCCGTCGCCCAACCCCAGCAGTTGTTGGTATATCCCAAGCCCATCCCTTTGCCCGATATGTGGCGGACCGCTACAGCCTCAAGGGGCTCCTATCAGACTACCAGGCGTACACCTGGTCCCGGGCCGGATTTATACGGCGTTCGCGAGTACATTCCCGGGGATGATCTGCGGAAGATACACTGGAAGGCTACTGCCCATCGGGGCAAGCTAACTGTAATAGAGCGGGAGCAGGCACAGAAGGTAGCGGCGACAGTTGTATTGGACCTCTCAGCCAACGCCCACACAGGTTGGGGTAATGAGAGTAGCCTGGAATATGGAGTCACCCTGGCAGCTAGCCTACTGGCCCAGGCACTCCAGCAGGATAGGCGGGCCACTCTTATTGCCCACGGTGCTATTGATTATAGCGTGCCGGCCTCCAAACACCCCAACCAGCAGATGCAATTTCTGGACGCGTTGGCTCGCGTGCAGGCTGACTGCCAACAGTCCCTGCGAAGCCTAGTCAACGAAAAAAGACGGCAACTGTACCAGGCGGGCAGTGTAGTGGTCATATCTCCCCAGGTGGGGCAGTCTATGATGGCCCTAGTTACCACGCTGCAAAAATGGGGCAATTCGGTAACTTGGTTTTCACTGGTGGGGCCCAGTTTTGAGGGCCAAGCAGACTCTGAAGCCCGCTACCAAGGCTTTGCGGCCGCTCTGCGTCGGCAGGGCTGCCGCAGCCATATTATCCGCGCCGGCGCTGGCCTAGTAGCTAATATCACCAGGAGGCAGCGAATTGCCAGTTGAGCGTCGCCAGCTAATGATGAAACTGCCGGGGTTGGTGGCACTTTTTGTCGCTTGCAGCGCGGCGGCCGCTGCCATTTCAGTTACAATCCATGAACCTGCCTATGAGCTGACCCTACATTTGCTTATCCTCGTGGGTCTATTGAGCAGTCTGTACACTCCTGCCGCTCATCGCAACTGCCAACTGGTTGCGTGTTTCGTTATCGGTGGAGCCTTCGCCCTTTATGCCGTTCGCGAGGTCCCAGTGTTTCCGGTAGCCCTGCTTTATCCACCGGAAATAATGGCCAGTCGTGATCTTGCCTTAGCGGCCTTACTGGCCTGGTTTATGGCCGGATTTTGCTTCGTCCAGGCCCAGCGGGACAACGCTATCTTGTGTTTGGTCTCCGGGTTGGCCATCTTGGGGCTGATGGCCACAATAAACCTTAACCCCGAACTTTTGATCGCCTTTGGAGTGTACCTGTTCGCCACTATCTATGCCTGGGCTTATGAAAACTTACTCGCCCGACAAGCGACTTCCGTTGCGGGTAAGCAGATACCATGGATGCTATGGGGCCGGCGGCAGTTGGCACCAGTGGCACTGTTGTTCATAGCGGTGACGATAGCGGCAGTAACTACCGGCAATGGTCTGTATTATGTCTCGCCCCGTAAATATGCGCAAATACCCCCGCTGCCACAGCGATGGCAGCAGGCAAGCTCACGAGTTCGCGACTGGCTCGGGGCTGATAACGAGTTCGCGGTAGGCACCGGTCCGATAAAACTGTCCAGGAGGGTTGTCTTTACTGTCAAAGCAGATTATCCGGCCCTGTGGCGAGGGCGAACCTATCCGCTGTACGACGGACGTAGCTGGTGGCATGCGCGCAGCAGTCAGCAGTTTCTCCACACTACCAATGATGGTGCCTATATCATCCCCCGCCCGACAGAACTACCAGGATTGTCTAATAGGCAGTGGTACCAATTACGGGGCTTCAGCGGCCCAACTATTTACGCCGCGGCCCACCCACAGCGGCTGATGATTGCACAAACGGCGACTGACGACATACATCTGCCTCCCATAACGGCAGATGGTAGTGGGAACATAATCGCGCCTACCACTCCCCCACCAGGCACCCGATATGAGGTAGTCTCGATAATGCCGAATTTTACTGAGGCCCAACTGGCCGCAGCAGGTGATGATTATCCACCGGAACTGCGCCAGAACTACATCGAGCAAGTGCCCCTGGAGTGCCAAGCGAAACTTCATGAGCTGGTCGAGCAAGCTACCGCCGATGCCCAGACTCCCTACCAGAAAGTCACCGCCATCCTTGCGTACCTATCTGGGAACTGTTTGTATAGTGACAACGTCTCGGCTGCACCCACGAACTGTGATGCCGCGGTGTACTTTCTGCTCCACAGCAAGCGGGGTGCCTGTGACTTGTTTGCCACTGGTATGGCACTGATGTGTCGCCTGGCGGGAGTGCCGGCGCGGATGGTTACGGGATTTGCTACCGGGGAGTATGATCCCGCCCAGGGAGCCTATGTGGTGCGAGGCACTGATGCCCATGCCTGGATAGAGGTCTACTTTCCTCGTCTGGGCTGGGTACCTTTCAACCCAGAGGCTGGTGAAACTCTTGAAGAGCAAACCCTGGTCTCGCTGTGGCACCGCGGCCAGTTCCGCTACATGATGAGCAGGGTCGGCGGGACCATATTACCAGTGCTGGTGGCCATTGTGCTGCTGGCAGTGGCGGCCAGCGCTTTGGTTGACCCCCACTGGATACGTCTGTGGTGGTGCCGCCGGCTGAGAGCACGACGTCCCTGGGCGCGTCTGGAGCAGCAGTGGCGCCGGTTTTATAAAGTTATATTCCCACCTCGCAGTCCCTCATCCCAACCAGCAAGCACTCCCGGGGAATTATTATGGGCCGCGCGTCGCCAGGGCCTAATACCTGCTGAGCTTTATCCTATCCTTCACGCAGCTACCGAGGATCTATACGAATTAAGATACTCGACGCAGTCAGTATCAACCTCTCAGGTGCAGCACCAGCAGCGCCGTTGGGCGTGGTTGTCCAAGAGGATACAAGCGGCCCAGCGGCGAAGGTAATACATTTATATCGCCAATGTTATGGAGTATGCCTATGTCCGCTCACACCAGTCAACTTGATGCCACTGCTAAGGTGATGCTGCTATTTGGTGACGCGGAAACTCTCAAAGACCGCGCCATTGACCAGCTATTGCAAGATGATTCAGACGCTGATGTTACGATCCTGGAGGGCCGTGAACTCCCGGATAAAGCACAACTGGCGGCGGAATTGAGTGGGCTGTCACTGTACGCGCCTCACAGGCTAGTGGTTATCAAACGCGTAGATGGCATGGCGACCGATCAGCAACGCGATCTGGCCGAAGTGCTGCAACGCTTGCCCGACGGCACCAGAGTGATTATGACCGCCGGGGAGGCAAGTCGCTCAAAGCGTCCGCCGGTAGCAGCGGAACTGGCAAAGGTCAGTAAGAAATTGGGCCAGGTGCGCGAGCTATCCAGTCCACATGCACACAGTCTGCCCCGGTGGGTCGCCCAGGAGACAGAGCGGCTAGGCAAGAACATATCGCCGCAGGCCGCGGAACGAGTGGTAGAACTTACCGGCGGCCAAGTAGACCGGATTGTCTCTGAGCTGGAGAAGATAGCGTTGTACATCGGCGACGCGGAGCTCATTGACGAGGCTGCAGTTGAGGCAGTGACCTCAGTCAGTGAGGAGGCCACTATATTTCAGCTAGTTGATGCCATCGGCCAGCGCCAGCCCGAAGCGGCGTTGAAGGCGGTATCACCTATGTTATCCGGCCTTACCAGTAAAGAGCTTAGTAATCGTATAGGCGGCATTTTGACGATGATTGCCCGCCAGTTGCGCCTCATTTGGCAGGCCCGCCTGGCCGCTCAAGCGGGCGCTCGCGTGGACCGCAACCAAAAACTACCGGACGAGCTGGCGGCCAGATTCCCCGAAGAGCACAACCTACTTAGCACAATAGAGCACCACGATTTTCTAGCGCGCAAGTACACCAATCAAGCACGGAATTTCACTGATCCCCAACTCGCCCGGGCGCTGGTCAAGGTCTACCAGACCGATTTGGTCCGTAAGGGCCAGACGGATCAGCAGCTTGATCCCCGATTAGTTTTGGAGACCCTCATCGTAGAGCTATGTCAAATGTGAATGGCAGCTCCCTTGAAACTGCACCGGCCACCAATACGAAATCCCTTGATTGGCGTGAGCTAGTCCTGGCGGGGTGGGTGTTGGGAGTCTTCGCGGCCTTTCTCCGTCAGATGTTATCTGCCTTTGGGTCTTGATAGAAAGCGGCAGATGCTGCATAATGTAGCCGAGATATGTTAGATTTGCTGTTCTTCTTATTAGTAAGCATTCTAGCGGCATTGCTTGGGGCCGCAATTCTACGCATATCCTCAGTTAAATTAGCCTCCCGTCTCGAAGAAGCTTTGCTCTATCTCCCGCTAGGCTACCTGGCAATGGCATATTTGATTGCCCTGCTGGGCCTGATGGGGCTACTGACCACAGGGGCAATGGTGGCTATGCTGGGGGGGGTGTTGCTGTTAGGTCTAGCAGGCGCGCGGCCGATGTGGGCCTCACTGGTCGAGGCAATCGTCCGGGCGCAGCGAGCGCTCAGCTCCTCACCGCACCGATGGCTATACCGGTTTCTGCTATTGTGGGCCATAATGATGCTGCTAGAGGCTCTGGTGTGGCCCGATAGCTCGGACTTTGATGGTGTAGCCGAGCACCTGGCCATGGCTAAATTATGGGTCCAGGCGGGGCAAGTACGGCCCCTGTGGTTTATGCATCACTCCCAGTTCCCCGCGACTTTGCAGATGTTGTATGCGCTAGCCTTATTGTTTCGCGGACCGGTGGCCGCCAAGTTGTTTCACTTTGCCTACGGAATGATGGCAGTGACGGCAGTTTTTCTGCTCACCCGACGCCATATCTCCGCGGCAGCTGCCCCGTGGGCAGCAGTAGTTCTGGCTACTACACCGGTATTTGCATGGCTATGCGGAGTTGCTTATGCAGACTTAGGGGTCCTGACCTATGTGCTACTGGCCGTTCATTTCTTTCTATGTTGGCTATCAGAGCACAAGTTACTGTACATAGTACTGGCCGGTATTCTAGCTGGTGCGGCCATGGCGGTGAAGATGCAGGGCATTGCCTATTTCGGGGTGATACTGTTGATCGCGGCGTATGTGGCCTGGCGCGGGCCCCGGCCCCAGCGGGCCCGGGCGGGGCAGCATATTGCTGTCTTCGCGCTGGTAGGGGCAATGTTGGCCTCGCCCTGGTACGTAAAGAGTTGGATAATCACCGGCAATCCTGTCTACCCCTTTGCCTATAGTGTTTTTGGCGGAAAACAATGGTCAGTAGCGCAGGCAGAATGGTATCAGCGCCACCAGCGTAGCTTTGGGATAGGAGAATTACCCAGCCCGCAGGTGATGAAGAATTTACCCTGGTGGAAGCGCTCCCTGGTGGGTCCTCGCGAGCCGCACAAGCTGCTGCTATCCCCGGTTAATCTTACTCTGTGGCCGTGGGAATTCACTGTACCGGTGGGCAAGCTAGCGGCAGTGGCCCGTATGTCCATCGGCCCTCTGTACTTGATTTTCGTACCCGCCCTCCTGATTTTTGCGCCCCGGCCGCCCAACTTAAAGATTTTGCTGATTCTTTTTGCTCTCGATTGGGTATGGTGGCTGTATTCTATGCAGTTGACACGGTATCTGCTGCCGGCTCTGGCGCTGTTGGCTCCCGCCGCCGGCTATGGGATATACCGTAGTATCAATGCCGGAGTCGTGCTGCGACTATCCGCCCGAGTAGTGGTGGGTTTGTGGCTCGTCATAGCCCTGTTGTTCAACGTGCTGGCGTTCAGCCCGGCCCTTCTGGCTATCTTCGGCGTGGTTTCGTGGGACAGTTACCTACGCAAGAGCTTGGGCGTCTACGCTCCCAGCCAATATATCAATGAGCACACGCCTCCTAACGCCAAAGTCATTACCTACGGTGAGCCGCGCTGTTTTTACCTGGATAGAGAATACCTCTGGGGCGACTGGCACTATCACCAAATGATAATTTATGATAAAATGAAGGAGCCGGAGGAGCTAATCACTGCCTATCGGCGTTTGGGAATAACTCATATCCTGATAAATCAGACCTATTTCCAAGACTCTTCTACTATTCGCTTGCTGCGCGGGGCGAGTGACAGAGGCTATGTTAGAAAAGTACGAAGTTTTGGCCCGCCCGGGCGGTATGTGTTACTAGAGACAATCAACTAAGAAAGCAACATATTATGAGAGGACAAGTAGTCTGATGAAGGTAGCCATCCTAGCCGGGGGCAAAGGTATCAGGCTATATGGTGAGGAGGCTGACCAGCCCAAGGCCCTCTTTCAGGTGGGAACGCGGCCTATAATATGGCATATTATGAAATCTTATGCGAATCAGGGGTTCACCGATTTTGTTATCTTGCTGGGCTACCAAGAAGATAAGATTGTAGATTACTTTCTTCATCAAGCTCCCTATCTGGAGAGTGATATCCAGATAAGACAGGCTTCGGGTGGTGCGCCCGCCCAGGTTACGGTTGTCAACCAGTCAGCTGAGACATGGTCAGTGACACTGTGCCGAACCGGCATCGACTCCCCCACGGGCGAACGAGTGCGGCGGGTCCAGGCGCATCTGGCGACCGACGAGCGGTTTATGTTGACCTACGGGGACGGCCTCTCCGATGTGGATATCCACGGCTTGTTGGAGTTTCACTGCTCGCACGGCAAGATCGGGACGATGACTACCATCAGAGCCCGATCACAGTTCGGCCACGTATTCACCAACGACCGGGGCCTAGTTGAACGTATTGAGGAGAAGCCACAACTACCGGATTGGATAAATGGCGGCTTTTTCGTCTTTGAAAGAGGCTTGTTTGATTATCTGGAGCCTGATGACGTCCTCGAGCGTGATTGTCTGCCGCGCCTGGCGGCCGCTGGTCAACTCATGGCCTACCCCCATGAGGGTTTCTGGGCGTGTATGGATACTTACAAGGACAGTGTTGTGTTAAACGAGTTGTGGAACAGCGGGACAGCGCCCTGGCAGAAATGGTGAGGGGATCAACCATCAAGAATGCGAGAGTAAATTATGACGATTGAACCGGAATTCTGGCGGGGACGGTCAGTACTGGTAACCGGCGCCAAGGGATTCTTGGCTGCTCACCTCATCAAGCATCTGGCCGCGGCCGGGGCCCGCGGAGTAGGCCTGGAGCGCGACCTGACCCGGCTTGGTTACTTCGATATGGAGAACCTGGGCGAAGTCACCAACCTGGTGCACGGTGATCTGACTGACTATGCCCTGCTGGAGCGCCTGTTGTCTCGGTATAAGGTGCAAACAATCCTACATCTGGCGGCCCAAGCCCTTGTCGGACTGGCCAATCAAGCCCCGCTGGCCACTTTCGAGAGTAACGTCCGCGGCACTTATATGCTGCTGGAGGCAGCACGTTGCGCCTGGGACGGAGGCAGTGGTCCCCTGGAGGGTGTTGTTGTGGCTAGTAGTGATAAAGCTTACGGCCAGCATACCGAATTGCCTTACACTGAAGATCTCGCGCTGCAGGCGCTGCATCCCTATGATGCGTCCAAACCCTGCGCCGACATTCTCGCGCGTACCTATGCCCATACCTACGCTCTACCCGTAGC
>JAUWJN010000028.1 GCA_030607655.1 bacterium | reverse complement strand
GGCTACGAAGGTCGTCCTCGGGGCGCCGTTAGCTCAAACGGGGACGGCCTATTCAATAGGCCGGCGGTTGGTGTAACTTGGCTGGAGGCCCTGAGGCCAGAGGAGCAATTCATTATGGCCACCGACAACCCCAACGCTGCGCCGCCGGAATTGGCGGCGAGGACCTTCGCGCGATATGAACAGTATGTGAACCCTGGCTACGCGGCCTTGGTGAAGGTTATGGGTCTGGAAGCCGTGGAAGTCGCCGCGGAAGGCTGCTATGTGATGGCCTCTGACGGCCAGCGCTATCTAGATTGCCTCGGCGGGCCGGGTGTCTTCACTATGGGGCACCGCCACCCGGCTATTGTGGAGGCAGTCCGCAGCCAGTTGGCCATAATGCCGCTAAGCAGCCATGTGCTACTTAATCCCCGGCAAGCGGAGCTAGCGGAAAGGCTGGCCAGCATTACGCCCGGGGACCTACAATACAGTTTCTACGGCAACTCGGGGGCTGAGGCCGTGGAGGGGGCTTTGAAGATAGCCCGTGCTTACACGGGCAAGCCCAAGTTTGTGGCGGCTCAGGGAGGCTTCCACGGTAAGACCTTCGGTGCCCTAAGTGCCTCAGGTCGGGAAGTCTACAAAGAACCGTTTTACCCTCTGTTGCCCGATTTCGTACACGTGCCCTTTGGCGACGAGCAAGCACTGGCAGAGGCGGTAGATGAGCAGACAGCGGCGGTGATCCTGGAACCGATTCAGTGTGAAGCCGGTATCATCATTCCTCCGGTAGGCTATCTGCAAGCGGCTCGCCGGATTTGTGACCAGGCCGGGGTGCTGTTGATTCTCGATGAGATCCAGACTGGCCTCGGACGTACCGGCAAGATGTTTGCCTGCGACTGGGAAAATGTCTGTCCGGATATTATGACTCTGGGGAAGGCTCTGGGGGGCGGTGTGATGCCCATCGGTGCTTTCCTGGCTCGTCCGCCGCTCTGGGAGGTATTTGCGGAAAATCCGCTGGTGCATAGCTCGACCTTCGGGGGCAATCCCCTGGCTTGTGCCGCCGCTTTGGCGGCCTTAGATGTAATTGAAGACGAGGACCTCATTAAGAAGGCGGCGGAACGCGGCGCTCAGCTTGGCGACGGTATCGGTCAGGTAGCTGCCGATTACGCGCAGATTGTCACTCAAGTCCGCGCCAAGGGCTTGCTGGTAGGCGTTGAATTCACTGACAGTGACATCGGCGGACTAGTTATTTCCGCCTTAGCTCAGCACGGAATCCTGACCGCCTTTGCGCTTAATGCTCCGAAGGTAGTCAGATTTGAGCCGCCCGCAGTAATCTCCGCTCAGCAGGTTGACCAGGTCATTGAAGCCCTACAGGCGGCACTGGGGCAGACAGTGGCGTTATTAGAATTGTAGTAGCACAGTGTGCCAAGGCTATGAGCGAGCAGCGACTGTACTTGGTTGATGCCCAATCACCCCGCTCCGAACGACGGCGCCGCCAGCGCCAGCAGCAGTCTAGTTGTTGTAGTTGTCTGGTGGTAGTAGTCTCGTTGTTGATTGCGTTGGTGGCGCTGCGCGCACCACTGGCCCAGTGGTGGCGCGAGCACCGCGACACCACAGCCGCCCGCAGCCCCCAGGCTATGTTCCCTCTTGATCTACGGATTGATGCCCCCAGCTATTATCGCTACCAACTTGTCGCCATTGAGGTACAGATAGTTAATGAGCAGGGACAGGCGGTAAGAATGGATAAACCTCCGCGCATCGTCATACGGCACGATGACGAAGTAGTCGTTACGATTGCGGGAGTAAAGAAGTTGGTGCCGCGATACGATAAGGAAAATAGCGTCTATCGGTGTTTTTGGCCGGTGCCGTGGCGAGCACAGGCGGGCCGCTACTTGGCTGAGGCCAAGATGCCACTAGCCGAGATGGGCGCGTGGCAGTGGCAAATTCCTGAGCCGAAACCAGAAGAGCAGGACGAAGATAGGAGCCTCTCAATGGCAGGCTCGGGATACTGTGTGGCCCAGGCGGAATTTGAGATCAAGACTCGTCCTCCGCCGCCCCTGCCCCCAGGATTATGTGCGGCTACCTGGGAGCAAGACTTCCCCCGCGAGTCACTGCGCCGGCCGGACGGCAGTCGGGGCGATTGGCGAGCTATGCTGGACTGGTGCGAGTTTATGGGGGCTGATTGCCTGTGGTTCCGGGGGGCAGTAACCGAGACCTATCACGGAGCGTTGTCACTGGATCAGCCCTTCGCCACGCATAATTTGGAGGCGATACCCCAACTAGCCAAGGCTGCCCACCAGCGCGGACTAAAGTTTGGGGTCTGGGCAGTGGCGTATGCCACCTATCCCACTCACACTAACAAATATAAGCCGGCCTACGACTATGCTCAGGACATCTCCCGCAGCACCGGAAAAATATCGGAGATGGATTATGTCTCGCTCCTGGATCCGCTCCGAGTCGAGCATTTGGCCGATTTCGCCAAGCAGATGCAGAATACCGATAATGTTGACTTCATCGGTTTAGACTATCTGCGCAGCGATAGGGGCGGCTATGAGATGACCGAGCAGTTTACCAATGAGATGCCCGTGCAACTGCCGGTGGGCTGGGATAACTGGGATAAGCAGCGCCGCTGGCGATATGTCGCTACCATGGTAGAAACACAATGGCAGTCACAGCGTGGCCGTGACTTCTACGAGCAGTGGAACTGGTGGCGGGCTCACCAGACTGCCGAGATTGTCAGCCAGATTATCGCCCAGGGCCAGATTACCAAACCAGTGTGGGTTTTCCTGCTAGGCTGGGAGCATGGTACTCAGCATGGCCAGAATCCGACCATGTTGACTGATGCGGGCACGGCTCTGATTACGCCTATGTTGTATCAGGTGAAGAGTCAGGAGCACTTTGAGGCGATGGTCAGAAGTTGGCACGACTATATGGATCCTGGTGTCGCGAATATCAGCGCCGGGGATCAAGTGGATGACTACTGGCACCAGAGATCACGGCGGCCGGTTGCCTCACCGGAACTGTTGTACCAGCGCATGATGACCGCCCACCACAGATTTATTCGCAACGGCCGCACTAAGGGAGGATTCTGGCATGACATCTCGCGGGCAGCAGTGAAGGGGACCTTGGGGCCCTATCCCGGTCGGGAATGGGCCCTGGCCGGCGCCGCGGCCTTCAGCCAGATACGTCAGTCCTGGAAAGTGTATCCGCTGCATGTAGAAATGAGTAGCCCCCAGACGGCATCAATAGGGGGCATTTTTGCTCCTCGTATTAGCATCGAAAACATTACTGATACCCAGGTCAAAGACATCGAAATACTGTTGGAGAATACCCCGCAGACTAACCCTAGTGGCCCACGGAGGAAAACGGTACCCAAATTGGGCGCCGGTGAGCGGATTGAGGTGCCGATGCGGGTGAAGATAACCGGACCGGATGCAGCGCGCGCCAATCGGTTCATGGTGGCAGTGAGGATCAACTGGCCGGCAGGCGATTATGGGCCCACAGTTAGACGTGACTTGCCCAGGACTATAGTGATGATGAAGTACGTCCAGGGCCGATAGCCCTAGGCCGGTGACGTTAACCGAATGGCAGGCGACTCCCCGTGGATGATGCTAAATGAGTATTGGAAAGCTATGGCGGAACCTAACCAGTAGTAAGTGGCGGCACCCTGACCCGCTGACCCGTCCGGGCCAAGGCGAGTTCGACCAAGTAGCGCCCTATTATGATCACCTGATGCGCACTGTGCCTTATAAGCACTGGGTAGATTATGTCGAAACCCTCTTGAGAAGGCATCAGGTACAGCCGCGCACCGTGTTAGATTTGGCCTGCGGCACCGGGCAGGTAGGAGCTGAGATGCTGCGACGAGGATATGAGGTGGTGGGCGTGGACCTGTCTGAGTCAATGGTGCGGCAGTGCAGTCAGCAGACCCCACCACTGCCGGCGGCAGTGATGGATGCCCAGCAACTGGGCCTTGCCCTCAACAGTCTTGATCTGGTGGTCTCACTATACGATAGTCTCAACTATATCGTGGAACCCGCGGGCCTACAAAGCTGTTGGGAAGGTGTCAATTATGCGCTGCACCCGGGCGGCTTGTTTGTCTTTGACCTAAATACTGAGCGGGCGCTGCGCACAGACCTTTTTTCGCAAAGTAACACGGCCACCAGTGATCCACTGCAGTATCGTTGGAAATCATATTGGGATGCGAAGAAGAAGCTGTGCAGGATTGAGATGTGGTTTCAGTGGCGGGGTGGCCCGCAACCCGTTGAATTCACCGAAACTCATTACGAACGGGCGTACGATGAGGACGAGGTACGCCAGATGCTCGCGGCGGCGGGCTTTGATGAGGTGGCCATGTACAATGCGTACACTATGCAGCCGCCCACCCACCGCTCAAATCGCGTGTATTATGTAGCCGAAAAACCAACGTAGCGAACCGTTTCACCGGCGCTAGACCTTCCACCGATTGTGTAGCCACAGCCACTGTTCGGGATGCTGTTGTATCTGGTCGCCGATAATCTGATTGAATAGTTTAGTGTTTTCTGTAATGTCGTGGTCGCGGTCGCCAGTGCGCACCAAGTCCATCGCCGGCAGTATGTAGCCGTCAATAGTATCATCAGCGCGGCGACAGCCGAATAGCGGTACCACGGCACAGTCGGTGCGTACCGCCATAGTCGCCGGCCCTACTGCTGTGGCGGCCGGGTGCCCCAGGAAATCCACCACTATTCCGCCCTCGGCAACATGCTGGTCGGGAAGAATGGCCAGGCACCGATTGTCACGTAGTGCCCTGAACACATCTCGCATATTCTCCCGCGTCAGCACCGTCATCCCCTGGTGCTGCCGAGCTTGGTTAATCAAGCGGGCGGCGAATTGCTCACTGGCGTCGCGGGCAATTACGACCACGGGGAAGCCCTCGATCACCAGCCGGGCACCGCCTATCTCCCAATTGCCAAAATGGGCTGTCAGCAGGATAACACCTTTCCCTCGCTCCAGAGCGGCCCACAAGTGCTTCTCACCGCGCAGCGAGACCATTTCCTTGAGCTGCTCCTCGCCCAAATAGCGCATCTTCAATAGTTCTATCATCGTCTTACAAATGTTGACGGTCGCCTGCCGAGCGATTTGCCGGCGTTGGCGCTCATCAAAGCGCTCGCCGAAGACCCGGCGGATATTTTCTTGGGCCAGGTGCTGGCGCGAAGGTATGAATACGCATACCAGATAGGCCAGAGCGGCGGCCAGCCGGCGGAGCCAACTGAGGGGCAATACCCTCACCAGCCCCGCTATCACCCAGGTGAACAAGCGCAGCAGCAGATAGGCAATTCTTCGTTTTAGCGATCGCTTGGGGTCAGTCATATTCGGTACCGGCTACTACTTGCTCCGCTCTATCCACAATGCTTTGAACATTGTGGTCGCCTTCCAGTATCTCCAACTCACAATGCACTACGGCCACCGACATCGGCCAGTCGGCCTGAGACCATTTTACTACATCTTTAGGGGTACAGGCAACGAGGTCCACTTCATGTTCCTGGGCTATTTGCTGAATATATTGCATATCCGCGCGGCAGTAGTCATGATGGTCACCATAGCGCAAGGCTACGACTTGAGCGCCTGCCTGCTGCAAGGAAGTTTCAAAGGACTGCGGATTGCCAATGCCCGACACTGCCAGGATACGCATATCGGCGAAATCACCGGGCGTGATCGCCTCACCGGTCAGGGCATGGACTGAAGCAATACGGTGCCTGGTCACTACCACCAGGGCTTCCGGCGCGACCGTGGCCAACGTGTGGCGGAGCTTATCAACTGCTTCAGGCCCTGCTTGGTCAGCATGAGTTATCCAGATTTGGTCGGCGCGGCGCAGATGCGAGAGTGGCTCACGCAGGTAGCCGGCCGGGAATAGACGCTGGCTAGCTAAGGGCGCAGTAGCATCCATCAGGACAATATCCACCAGCTTACTCATGCGGAAATACTGAAATCCGTCATCTAATAGGGCTATCTGTGCCGCCGTTCGTTCAGCCAAAAGTTTGATGGCTAACTCACGCCGCTTGCTGACCGCTACAGGCACTTCGGGCAGTATTTGGGCCAACATATAGGCCTCATCGCCCGCCTCAGAAGGCGAGAGTAACGGTGCGCCGGCCTCGCGACCAGCGGACTGCTCTCCGTCAGTGACCAGGATTGCACGTTCGCAACCAGTTCGTCCGTAGCCGCGCAGAACTATCCCGGGGATTATATTCTGCTGCTGAAGACGATGGGCGAGAAACTGCACCACCGTGGTCTTGCCCGTTCCCCCTAAAGTAAGATTGCCCACGCTGATAGTTGATAGAGCTGGCTGGGTGAAGCCCTTCAGCCCACTGGTGTAGAGGCCCAGGTTCAGCTTGAGGCCCAGCAGATACAACTGGGCTCCTGCTCTTAGGACTAGCCGGCTGGCACTAGGCCCCAGCCCCATAGCCTCATCAGAGACAACGCTATCCCACCACCTTTTGTACGAGGGGTATTCTCGTGCTGATATAATTGCGACAGGAATGTCACTGCCCGGGGACAGGGGGGAGGTCATTGGTGGTCAAGTAGCTGGGCCAAGTGGCGGGTGGCGCACTGGGAAGCCCCGGAGTATTTGGCAATAACCGCCGGCCCCTTGGCTTGGTATAATTGGTGTTCGGTCTCAGAAGAAAGTAGGGCGTCAGCGGCTTCCACCAGCTCGGGGAGATTATTTATGCTGATAGCGGCCTCTTCGCGGATGACGATATCGGTTATGTCGCGGAAGTTATGCATATGGGGCCCAAAGATTACCGGCTTGCCCTGGGCCAGAGGTTGCAGAATATTGTGCCCGCCCTGCGGGACCAAACTGCCGCCCATGAACACCACCGTACCAATGCTGAAAACCTGCGACAGCTCGCCAATTGTGTCCAGAAGTACTACTCGCACCTCCGCTGAAGCTGCGGCGGGACTAGGATTATCTACCTGCACTTGCTTCAAAGCCCGGCTGCGCCGATAAGTGGCATACCCATGCTCGGTGATTAGCCTTTCAATTTCATCACCGCGATGCGGGTGACGGGGAGCGATAATTAACTGTAGCCCCGGATGCCGGCTGTGGAGCTGGTCAAAGGCCTGGAGGATGATTTCATCTTCCCCCGGGTGGGTGCTGGCAGCGATAAGCACGGGGGCGTCCTGAGGGAACCCGAAATCTTGTCGCCATTTGGCGGCTTCTTCCGGGGGCAGGTGGGGGAAATGCTCATCGAATTTGGAGTTGCCGCACACCACTACCCGCTCGGCCGCGGCGCCTAAGGATATGAATCGCTCTGCATCTTGCTCAGACTGGGCACAAATCAAGTCAACGTTGCTGAGCACCCAGGAAAAGACGGGCCGCGCCAGCTTATACTTGCGATAGCCACTATCCGAGATCCGGGCATTGACTATGGCGGTGGGAATACCCCGGCTATGGGTGGCCGCCAGCAAGTTGGGCCACAACTCCGTCTCGACCATCACGAGCATGTCCGGAGCGATCCCGCGCAAGGCACGTTCGGTAACAACGGGAAAATCAAACGGGAAATAGATAAGAGCGTCCACCTCCAGGTCCAACTTCTCAGCCATCTGCCGACCGGTGGGCGTGGTAGTAGATAGCACCAGCCGGGCGGCTGGCTCCGCCAGGCGCAGATGGTGCAGGATGGGTTGAGCCGCGGCAACTTCGCCCACCGACACAGCCTGTAGCCAGATAATGGGATCATTATTGCCCTGGGGGCTGCGTGCCGCTGGGGGTACTGAACCTAGCCGCTCCGCCAGGCCCTCCCGCGACTTGCCGCGAATGACCAGTCGCCACAAGAGGTAGACAGTGGCTACGGGTAGCAAGAGCACCAGGAGTACATTGTAAATTATTCTTGGCCAGTCTATGACTGGGCTTCGTTTCGTCATAATCAAATTGGTACTACCGGTTACAATTCCCGATAGTATTCAACGTGGGGAATCATCTGCTTGAATCCGACTTTCTCATACATAGCCCGAGCCGGGGTATGAGTCGGGTCTAAGCCGGTGTGGACCTTGGCGTACTTCATACCCGCCTCGCGAAATATCTTTAACACCCGCTGGCACTGAGCCGTGCCCACGCCCTGGCCCTGGCAGTCAGGGTCTACGGCATTATTGCCAATCTCGCCGATACTCCTGTCGCGGCGCAACACAAAGGTTATGAAACCGACAACCTGACCATCAAGCTCGGTCACCAGGCACCAATCAGGGCACTCCTTATAGAAGTTGAACACCTCGTCAGCCTTCAGTGCTAGGCGGTCACCGGGCATCTCCAGCTCATATAGCTCTTCCCCCATACGCTCGCGATATCCGCGAAAAACCGGTGTCCAGGCCTGGGCGGCAATATCCCGTATCCGGGGAATATCATTAGCGCAGGCCAGCCGAATGACAATATCAGCCTGGTTGTCATTCATTAAGGTTAACCTCACAGATTACTCGATTATACCGGTTTCCTGGGTCGCGCTGCTTTCGTACAGACGGCGATACAGGCCGTCTTGTTGGATCAACTGCTCATGAGTGCCCTGTTGGACTATGCGCCCACTGTCTATTACGACGATTTTATCAGCATTGCGGACCGTAGAGAGACGATGAGCAATAATAAGGGCCGTACGGCCCGCTAACAAGGTAACCAGGGCCTTGTGGACAGCCGCTTCGCTTTCCCGGTCCAGTGAGGAGGTGGCCTCATCCAATATCAGTATCCGCGGATTACGTAGCAGTGCCCGGGCGATGGCAATCCGCTGGCGTTGGCCGCCGGACAATTGGACCCCACGCTCGCCCACGGGCGTCTCATATCCGTCGGGCAAAGCGAGGATGAAATCGTGGGCATTAGCAGCTTGGGCGGCGGCAATTAGCTCTTCCTCAGTGGCCTCGGGGCGGCCAAAGGCGATGTTTCCCTTGACAGTGCCGGCGAACAGTAGCGTCTCCTGGGGGACGAAGCCCATAAATGAGCGCAGCGAAGACTGGGTAATCTGGCGCACATCGGTACCGTCCACCATCACGCGCCCCGCCTGGACATCATACAGGCGGGGGACCAGGTTAGCCACAGTGGTCTTGCCGGCGCCACTAGGGCCGACCAGTGCGACTGTCTGCCCGGGCTTAAGCTCCAGGCTGAAATCCTTCAGCACTGGTTCCTTAGAGTTATACGAGAACTCCACATTATCAAAGGTGACTCGTCCTTGAACCGCGGAGATACGGATAGCGTCGGGAGCATCAGTCACCCCGGGAGCTTCCTCGAGTAGTTCTACCGTGCGTAGGGCTGCCGCTTCGGCACGTTGTAGAGCCAAATTGAGCCGGGTAAGCCGGCTTATCTCGTGGCCGGTACTCTGCATAAGTAGCACAAAGGTGACCAGAGCACCCGGGGCAATAAAGCCGCTGAGAATCTCGTGAGCCCCAAGCAATAGTGCTCCACACAGCGCCAAACTTACCAATATAGCGGCGCCTATCTTATTGAATGCCCTCATTCGGGCGGCACGTAGTTCCGCCCGCAATACGCCCTGTGCGGCTCCCCCGAACCTCTCCACTACTTCCGGCTCCATCCCGAATATTTTGATTACGTGGCTGAGGCTAAAGCCTTCCTCAATATTGGTGGTGAGGTCGGCCATCCGCTCCTGGGTCAGACGGCTATAGCGGCGCACGCGGCTGCCCAAACTTCGGGTAACCAGGTATACTACTGGCCCGATCACGACCATCAGCAGGGTTAATCGCCAGGACAGTTGCAGCATACGAATAGTCATCCACAATGCCGTCACCGGGGCTATTATCAGGACAGAAAGGTTAGCGCTAAGCGTGGTCTGGAGGAGTAAAGTATCGTTGTTTACCCGAGATATGAGCTCGCCCGAGCGGCTCTGGTCAAAGAACCTCATAGACAGCATTTGCAGATGCTCAAACACCGTAGCCCGCAAATCGAGAAGCACCTTCTGGCCCAGCCACTCGCCCATATATGTGGCGCCGCCGGTCGCTATCGCTGCGACCACCAGGTAACAGAATAGTACCACCGTAGAATGCAAGAGCTGTTGCAGGCGAGCGGCACGGGCGACCTCATCTGCTGCCGCCAGCTCCTGGAAGAGTTGATTAAACACCGGCAGCGTCTTGTAGACTGCCTCGGCATACAACACCCCAGAGATACCCATCAATAGCAGGGCAACAATTAGCATCTGCCAATATTTTTTGGCGAAGACCCGCAGGGCCCACAGCCCCTTCATATCTTATCCCCCACTAGTTGTGAGCTGAGTGTTCTGCCGGGTCCTGTGTCGCTGGACAACCCCAGCAGTTCAGCCACTATTTGGGCAACCCGTCGGGAAGCCCCCGGCGGCCCCAGCGCAGCTCTAACTTCAGTCAGGTCCCGCTTCATCTGCTCCCGCCTTACAGAATCATTATACAACGTCATGACCTCATCTGCTATGCGTCGGGGGTTCACATCCCACTGAAGCAGTTCGGACACTACCTGGCGCTGGGCGATGATATTGGGCATCGCATAGAACTCGGTGCCCAAATCTGATAACCAGTATTGGATTAGCATCGGCCAGGTCCCCCGATACACCATTATCATCGGGCAATCCGCCACAGTTGCCTCCAGAGTTGCCGTCCCTGAGGTTACTATCACCAGGTCCGCCGCCATAACCAGGGCCTGGGTGTCGTGCACACAAGTAATGTAGTCAATATCGGCTGCCTGCCGGTCTATACGCCTGGGCTTGTGCGGAGGCCAGACTGACCACAGAAACTCAGCCTCCGGCAACTTACTCTTTATGAGTCTCGCCGCCCCCAGAAGTTGCGGGCCGATACAGCGCCGCTCCACTGCGCGACTACCGGGCAAAAGGCCAATGAGCGGCTTACCGCTGGGAACGCCTTGCTGACGGCGAAACTCAGCTCTATCAGCAGGTGGACGGATGTGGTCCACCACCGGATGGCCCACCCACTCCACCGGCACGCCGCTGGCGCGCAGATTCTGTGCTGACCACTCAAACGGTGTAACGACCATATCGGTTAGTTGAGCTAAGAAAGACCAGTCGCGAGCTCGCCGGCTCCAGGAAGAGGGAGGGAAATAGTACAAAATCCGCTGCTGAGGGCAACGACGCCGCACTGAGCGAGCCAGACGAATGTTAAACGCACCAAAATCAACCAGTATCAACAACGCGGGCCGGCGCTGGGCTATTAGTTTTACGATTCGATGCTTCTGCAGCAATAGATATGGCACCCGCCGCAGCGCATCAGGGATGCCCACCGTGCCCCATGTGGAGCTATCTCGCTCAATGTGCACCCCCGCCTGCCTCATCCACGGTCCACCTACCCCGGATAGCGTCAACCCCGGCCACTGGGCTAGCTCCTGGGCCAACAGAGCAGCGTGCAGGTCTCCCGAAGGCTCTCCTGTAACAAAGAATACTTCCTGCTTCGGTCCCATAAACTCGTGGCCTATGCAGCCTGGTGGGTGATGCTGTCCAAACGCCTAGCTAGTGAGGATCAACTTGCCGGCCTCGGTAGCCATCTTCAATACGGCGCATAAACTCAACCAGCCGCTGTACCGGGGGCGTTTGCTCGATGTCAGCGAGTATTTGCTCGATAGCGTCGCTGACATTCAATTTACTGCGGAAAAGCAACCGAAATGCCCGCTTCAGGGCACTTATTTGCTCTTCATCTAGGCCCTGGCGTCGTAGACCTATGATATTTAGGGCCCGCGGCTCGGCGGGATTACCGTCAACTATGGTATACGGAGGTGCGTCGCGCACCACTTTGGAGGCCCCACCAATCATGGCAGTAGTGCCGATGGTGACGTATTGATGAATGCCAGCCATCCCGCCCATATTCACATAATCCTCTATAATGCAATAGCCACTAACCCCGGCGTAGTTGGCCAGCAGAATGTGGTCGCCAATTACGACGTTGTGACCAATGTGAGAGTAGGCCATTAGTAGGTTATCGTTGCCAATGCGAGTACTTTTTTCCTCGCCACTAGCCCGATGCATAGTTACGTATTCCCGGATATGGTTGTTCTGGCCAATAACCAGATAACTTGGCTCACCCTGGTACTTCATGTCCTGAGGGGGTTCGCCCAGCACCGCTCCGGTATGAATCTTATTGTTGGCACCCATCCTTGTGCCCGCACGGATTATCACATAGGCACCAATTTCGCAGCCCTCACCGATTTGGGTGTTGCCTTCAATGATGGCATAGGGGCCGACCACTACGTTGGCCGCTAATTCGGCGTCCGAGTTGATTATCGCAGTAGGATGTGTATTCACTTTGGCCTCAAGGTATAGTTGGTGAGACTAAGTAGATGGCTCGGCATCTGGAGGCATTAAGACAAAGGTGAGTTCCCCCTCGCAAGCGATCTCGTCGTCAACCTTAGCTACCGTCCGAACTTTGCCTATGTTCCCTCGCTGTTTAAGCAACTTCGCTTCGATTACTAACTGATCTCCGGGTACCACCTGGCGGCGGAAGCGGACTTTGTCTATGCCGCCAAAGTAAGCCTGTTGGCCGTGAGTATCGGTGCCAACTAGTAGGAATATGCCCGCCACCTGCGCCATCGCCTCGACTATAAGTACTCCCGGCATGACTGGTTTGTCAGGCCAATGGCCCACGAAATATGGCTCGTTAATAGTAACATTCTTTATGCCTACCGCGCGCTGGCCAGGCTCTATTTCCAGAATACGATCCACCATCAGAAAAGGATAACGGTGGGGAAGAGTCTCAAAAATAGTCTGAATGTCCATCTCCGCCCATACTCCTTTCAATAGGAAGGGCCAATGGCTCTGCGGCGATGATAGCTTGGGGGGATATTTGCCGGTGGGGCCAATTCGATGGGCCTCCTAAACTCCGGCGCATAGTAGCCCCCATAACGACATATAATTATACCAGAGGCCCCGGTTACTGTCAAATAACAAACTTGACAGAAACCTGCCTTTCAGGATAAAGTCATCCTGGTTCCGTTGCGAGGTAATTCATTATGAGCTTGATGGGCATTGATATTGGCAGTACCGGTTGTAAAGCCATACTGTTTAGCACTGATGGCAGGATACTAGGTCAGGCCTACCGTGAGTACCCCGAACTGCGGCCGCAACCTGGCTGGTTTGAGCTGGACCCGGGCCAGGTATGGGCGGCCTTTACTGAGGTGGTGGCTGGGGCGGCTGCGCATCAGGGAACTGATGCGGTTCAATCTCTGTGTATCTCGGCAATGGGTGAAGCGTTTACTCCCGTGGATGTGCAGGGCAACTTCTTGTATAACACAATACTTTCCCAGGATGGGCGGGCGCAAGAACAGGTCGAAGAGCTGGGAGAGGCCCTGGGTGAGGAGGCGTTGTTTCAGATAACCGGTATGCCGCTGCATCCCAGCTTCACGCTCAGCAAGATGATGTGGCTGCGCGAGAACCGCCCTGAAGTTCATAGCAACACCTATAAGTATCTACTGTGGCCCGATTTGATATTATTCAAATTGGGCCTACCGCCACGATTGGATTGGACGCTGGCCGGCCGCACGATGGCCTTTGATGTTGTCAATAAGCAGTGGTCGCAGCAGATACTGGAGGCTGTTGAGTTTGATGCCGCCCTGCTGGCCGACCCCATACAACCTGGTCACATTGTGGGGGAAGTTCCCGCTAGTTGGACGGAGCAACTGGGTCTGCCCCCCGACTGTCTGGTAGTAGCCGGCGGGCACGACCAGGCGATGAATGCGCTGGGTGCCGGGGTGATTGAGGAGGGTCTGGCTGTTGACGGGATGGGCACGGTGGAGTGCATTACCGTGGCGTTTGACAAACCAGTCCTGAGTGAAGTGATGCAGCAATTTGGCTACTGTTGCTATCCCCATGTAGTCGGTGATATGTATATCTCGCTGGCCTTCAACTACTCCAGTGGCAGCATCTTAAGGTGGTTTCGGGATAATTTCTCCGAGGC
>JAUWJN010000016.1 GCA_030607655.1 bacterium | reverse complement strand
CTACAGAGATAGTCAGTTAGCAATTGTCGGTCAAAGGAGGAAGGATAATGCCACGAGTTATCAAGATTTTTGACACTACCCTGCGCGACGGGGAGCAGTCTCCCGGCGCCAGCCTGAACATATCCGAGAAGTTGGCCATTGCTCACCAGCTTGCCGCGCTGAATGTGGATATAATTGAAGCCGGTTTTCCCATCTCCTCACCCGAGGACTTCGAGGCTGTCCGCCGCGTCGCTCGGGAAGTGCGCGGGCCGGTCATCTGTGGACTGGCCCGGACCCTGGAGGAAGATATTGACCGGTGCTGGGAAGCGGTTAAGGATAGCCCGCGCCCGCGCATCCATACCTTCATCGGTACCTCGCCAGTGCATATTGAGAAGAAACTCGGCAAGACACCAGCCGAGGTCCTGGATATAGCAGTGACCACCGTGCAGTTCGCCCGGGAGCGCTGCGAGGACGTGGAGTTCTCGCCCGAGGACGCCATGCGCACCGACTTGCACTTCCTGGCCGAGATTGTGGAGGCGACCATTGAGGCCGGGGCGAGTACTATCAATATCCCCGACACGGTGGGCTATGCTACCCCCTGGGAGATGAGCAACACCATCCAGTACCTGCGCGAGAAGGTGCCCAATATTGACGAGTGTACCATCAGCGTCCACTGCCACGATGACCTGGGGATGAGTGTGGCGAACTCGCTGGCCGCCGTCAAGGCCGGAGCCGGACAGGTGGAATGTACCATCAATGGTATGGGCGAGCGGGCCGGTAATGCCTCGCTGGAAGAAATAGTGATGGCCCTGAAAACCCGGACCGATGAATTTGGCGCTACTACTAACGTGCGCACCCGGCAGATTATCAAGGCCTCGCGGATGGTCTCGAATCTGAGTGGTTTCGTGGTCCAGCCTAATAAGGCCATTGTCGGCGACAATGCCTTTGCCCATGAAGCCGGCATCCATCAGCACGGCGTCATTATGGACCGGCAGACCTATGAGATAATGAAGCCGGAGGATGTAGGACTCAGCGAAAGTATGCTGACCCTGGGGCGGCGCTCCGGACGCCATGGGCTGCGCCAACGGCTGGCAGACCTGGGTTACGAAATCAGCGATGAGCAGCTTGATGTAGTCTACCAACGCTTCCTGGAGGTAGCTGATAAGAAGAAGCAGGTCTATGATGAGGACTTAGAACTCATTATGCGCGAAGCCACCGAGGAGGTCACCGAGACCTGGCGGCTGGTGGGCCTCCAGACTACCTCCGGGGCGATGCCTACCGCGACCGTGAAGCTGGAGAAGGAAGGGGAGACGTTCGCAGACGCCGCCTGTGGCAATGGCCCGGTGGATGCCGCCTATCAAGCTATTGATAGGATCACCGGCGTCAGTCTGACGCTGGAGGATTATTCGGTGCGCAGCGTCAGTATGGGCCGGGATGCGATTGGGGAAGCTACCGTGAAGGTCAAGCGTAATGGGCAGGAAGCCCTCGGTAAGGCCAGCAGCACTGACATCGTAGAAGCTAGCGCCAAAGCCTACCTGAATGCTATCAACCGGCTGCTGGTCCGCGAGAGCCGCAATGCTTCAGATGGCCAGGGAAGCAGATAACGGCAGGGGATGATGGCCTCACCCCTAGCCCCGCGCCGTCGCCACGCTTCCTTCGCCATAGTAGCCTATGGCTACGGCGGCTGAAAGCGGCTTTGGCGCGTCGGCGACTCTTCCGCCTTCGGCTAACACCTATGGCGGACAAGCCGTTCCGGAGAGAGGGGAACTGGTGTATACCTCAGAGTCTGCACCGTGAGCGCTTGGCCGTCGCTTATGGCTGTTGTAGCTGTCCTTGCTGCCGTAGCTACTGTTGCTGTCCCTGCTGTCGTTGCTGATAGCTGCCGTTCTACCGGCTGGCCCAGAGCATCCCGCGCTGGACGATTGTCCGCACCTCGGGTACCTCGAAATCGGCGGCCACATGACCCAGCGAGGTGTAAAACACCCGGCCCTGGCCATAGCGCCGCTTCCAGACCACCGGCATCACGCAGCCCGCAATCCACGGGTAGGGCTCACCGCCATAAGTGGTGGTGGCCAGGACCTCGTTAGATGGGTCCACGTGCATATAGTACTGCTCGGAGTGCATGGTGAAGTCCGACAGTCCGGCGGTAATGAGGTCGTCATGGTTGATGATGTTGACCTCGTAATCAATGATGTCTCCCGGGTGCGCTACCCACTGGCCGCCCATCATCAACTGATAGTCGGTACTGTTGCGGAACACAAAAGCCGTCCCGTGCCAGCCGGCAATGCCCACCCCACTGTGCACGGCCGCCAATAGTCCCTCTGCTTGCTCGAGAGTGTTCGTGCCCAGCGTCCACGCGAATACGATGAGGCTCAAAGAGGCCATATAGTCTTGCTCCAGATATACATCCAGTGAATCGGAGATCCTGACCTCGAAGCCCTGCTCCTCCAGATACGGCGCGAACAGGTCCACGCATTGTTGGGGTTCGTGAACCTCCAAGCCCCCCCAGACCATTAGCGCTGATTTCATAATCTACCTCCTGAACTGAAATTGTCTGTTGGGACCTGCCAGCATCAGTTTCGTTGCTCTTGGCGATTGCACCTCCGCCTGATGAGTATGCAGTCTGGGAATAGCGTGACCTGCCGTGGTTCCGTTGCTCACGGCTAATAGCTGTCGTTGCTGATAGCTGCCGTTCTACCGGCTGGCCCAGAGCATCCCGCGCTGGACGATTGTCCGCACCTCGGGTACCTCGAAATCGGCGGCTACATGACCCAGCGAGGTGTAAAACACCCGACCCTGGCCGTACTGGCGCTTCCACACTACCGGCATTACGCAGCCGGCAATCCAGGGGTAGATATCACCGCCATAAGTGGTGGTGGCCAGGACCTCATTAGATGGGTCCACGTGCATGTAGTACTGTTCAGAGTGCATATAGAAGTCTGACAGCCCGGTGGTGATGGGATCGTCATGATTGATGATGTTCACCTCGTAATGCACGATGCCCCCCGGGTGTACGACCCACTGGCCGCCCACCATGAACTGATACTCAGTACTGTTGCGGAACGAATCACCCATGCCTCCGTGCCAGCCGGCAATACCCACACCGCTGTCCACCGCTGCCAATAATCCCTGCTCTTGCTCTCGGGTTATCTCACCCATCGTCCACACGGGTACAATGAGGCTCAGAGCATCCAGGTAGTCTTCCTCCAGATACACATCCAGTGTATCGGCAATCCTCACCTCAAAGCCCTGCTTCTCCAAGTACGGGGCGAAGATATCTGCGCATTGTTTGGGTTCGTGGCCTTCCCAGCCTCCCCAGACTATCAGGGCTGATTTCATAATCTGCCTCCTAAACTGGAATCGTGTGCTTGGCTACAGAATGTTAACTTCGTTACTGCCAGCCATTGCACCTTCGTCTGATGAGGTCTTGCCAGAAAACCGGCTTAGGTGTAGAATAAGCTGAATATGATTGGCAGTCAGCAAGGAAACCCGAATATAAAACTGTGGCCCCCTCAACATATTCACTTCATTGGCCTCGGTGGGGTCTCGATGAGTGCCCTGGCCGAGGCCCTGGATGAGCAAGGCTTTGAGGTGACCGGCTCAGATACCCGCATCTCCGCGCAGATCCAGCGGCTACGGGCGGCGGGCATCACAGTGTACGAAGGCCAGGCTGCCAGCAATATTGACGGCGCCGACCTCATTGTGTATACCACCGCTATCCGCGAGGATAACCCCGAATTAGCAGCGGCGCGGGCCAGTGGCCGGCCGGTAATGCATCGTTCCGAGCTGTTGGCCTCGCTACTGGCGGAGAAGCAGCGTATTGCCATCACCGGCACCCACGGCAAGAGCACCACTACTGCGATGATAGGTACTATCTTCCTGGAGTTGGGCGATGACCCGACCGTATTTGTCGGCGGCGGCTGCGCTAATCTGGATGGCAATTATCGCTGGGGTCAGAGCGGGTGGGCTATCTTCGAGGCCTGCGAAAGTGATGGCTCGTTCCTTGAATATAAGAATTGCTCGCAAGTCATAACCAGCATTGAACCGGATCACCTGGATGAACATCACGACTTTGCCAGCCTCTGCCGGGCCTTTACCGACTTTGTAGCTACTGCCGACTCTGGTGGGTTTGTGGTCTACTGTGCTGATGACTCCCAGGTTGAAGCGGCGATACAGCATAGTCCGGCTCCAGTTATTTCCTATGGGCTGAGCTTGGGGACCGACGTGACCGCCACGCAGATTATGCCTAGCGAGGGCGGCGTGGGTTTCACACCGGTAATGCAGGGAGAAGCCCTGGCCCCCGTGTACTTGCCGGTGATCGGGCGGCATAATGTACTTAATGCCCTGGCCGCGCTGGCCGTCGCCCAGCAGGTCGGGTTGGATGTGGCCGAGGCCGGGGCAGCCCTGGCGAATTTTACCGGTGTGGGCCGCCGGTTTGAGGAGATAGGTCGGGTGAACGGTTACCGGGTAATTGACGATTACGCTCATCATCCCACCGAAATACGGGCTACCCTCCAGGCGACGAAGGACCACCTTGGCAACCGGGTAGTCGCCGTTTTTCAGCCCCACCTCTACAGCCGCACGCGCTACCTGATGGACGAGTTTGCCGCGGCTTTTGGCAATGCTGATGTCATAGTGATCACCGATATATATGCGGCCCGCGAGCCGCCCACCGATGAAGTCAGTGCGGAAGAATTATACGAACGGGTGCAGGCTAATGAGCCCGATAAACTGGTACGATATATTTCTACCGCCGATGAGATAGTTGACTTTCTACTCGCCACGGCTCAACCACAGGATATAGTTCTGACCATCGGCGCCGGCGATATTCGCCAGGTCGCCGAACAGCTGGTACAGACAGCACAACAATCGCAGCATAAGTAATACTAATATCTACCCTAGGGATCAAAGTGGTCAGGGCGAGCCAACAGCAAACTCGTAGTCAGTCTACTGCCGCTGTGTGGCGGCTGCGGTATCGGCAGGCAGTTAAGCTAGCCGGGGTGGTGGTAGTGCTCAGTTTTGCCTATGGGGTGGGTAGTTCCTCATATTTCCGGATTCGCGAAGTGCAGGTGATAGCGCCCAACTCCCAACTATCTCAGCAAGCTCTGGCGAAAATAAAGGTTCCGGGGCAGGCTAGCACTCTTTTTTACCCGGTAGAAAAACTGGCCCGGGCAGTGGCGGGGTGTCCGGGTATCAAGCGAGTAGAGGTGGGCCGGGATCTGCCCTCGCGAGTGGTGGTGCGAGTATGGCCCCGGGAGCCGGTGGCGGCCGTTAAGTGTGGCGAAGACTTCGCACTGGTAGATGAGGAGGGAGTGTGCGTGAGCCGTGCCCGGCGGGCGCCAGCACATCTTATTCAGATTTATGGCTTGCTACAAAGGCCCATCGCCGCGGGCCAAAGGCTACAGACTGACAGTATGCACCTGCTAAACCAATGCCTGGCCGGGCTGAAAGACGAAGAGCTCAGTCGGGGGCTAATCATAGATTTTTCGCAGCAATATGCTATCCAGCTATGTACCGGAGGCGGCGTGCAGGGCAAGGTGGGTACGGCGGATAATCTGCAGCGCAAAGTTATGATGTTTGTGGGTATTTTAAGAGAGCTGCAACGCCGGGGGCAGCAGCCGGCGTACATAGATGTGCGAATTATGAGCCGGCCGGTGTGGAAGCTGCGGCGGGAGTCGTAACCGGCTGAGGACGGGCGGGGCCAAGTGTTGTTTAGTATTACAATAAGGCGGAGTCAGTAATGCCAGCAGCACAGTACGTAGCCGGCCTGGATGTGGGCACCACCAAGATATGCACCATAATTGCCCAGCCCGCGGCAGACGGGACGCTGGACATCCTCGGCGTGGGGATGGCTCCTTCGGCCGGGGTGAAGCACGGCGGAGTAGTGGACCGCCAGGATGTCATGGATGTCATAGCTGAGTCGGTGGCCGAAGCTGAACGGATGGCTGGGCTGCCGGTAAGAGGGGCCTATGTCGGTATTACCGGCGATCATATCGTGGCCTACAATGAGACGGGTCGGGTCCATGTTGATCCCTCCGGAGAAGTTACCGCCGCCGCCGTTGAGCAGGCAGTGCAAAGCGCTTGTGATAGTGTGCCGGCAGTGCCCGACCGGGAGATTATTCACCGGATAGCCCGCGATTTTGCTATTGACGGCCAGGAGGATATCAAGCGCCCCATCGGGATGAGCGGGTACCGCCTAGATGCGCGAGTACACATCGTCACCGGAACGGCCAGTGTCAGGCAGAATCTGGTGCGGTGCGTGGAGGAGGTGGGTATCGAGGTGCAAAGGTGTATCCTGGAACCGGTAGCTACCAGCCTGGCGGTGCTCACCGCCGCGGAGCGCGAGCTGGGCGTGGTACTGATTGATATTGGCGGTGGTACTACCGATATAGCTGTTTTCCGCCACGGGGCGATATGTCATAGTGGGTCGGTGCCAGTAGCCGGCAATTATATGACTCGCGACCTGGCTCACCTGCTCCGCATTGATCAGGAAGAGGCCGAAGCGCTCAAGCGAAGGTTCGGCCTGGCCAGTGGCGACATAGCGCGCCCGGAGGAACTTGTTCAGATTACCGAGATGGGCACCGGCGAGCAGGCGCGGGTGCCCCGTCGCCTTATCGGGGAGATAATTCAGCCGCGGCTGGACGAGATACTTCTTCTGGTCCGCGAAAACCTACAGCGCGCCGAGACTTATGATATGATTGCCGGCGGAGTCGTACTGACGGGCGGCGGCTCGCAACTGTACGGCAGCGAACGGCTGGCTTCGGCGATTCTCTGGGACTTGCCCGTGCGGCGGGGTAGCCCCCGCAATCTGGGCAAGCTGGCTGATAGTGTCAGCAGTCCTATCTATTCTACCGGCGTGGGCCTGGCTCTGCACGCGGCCAGTGAGGGCGCCTACGCGGGAGAATCAATACCCTCGGGCCGGCCGCCCTGGCTGGCGGCCCTGAGCCAGTGGTGGTCACAGCAAGTGCGCCCGCATCTGACTCGCTATCTGCCCTCTGCTACATTCCCCTCGGTACCTCCCGCCACTTAATGAGCGTCACTTTTATACGCATTCGCGGGGAGGGATCATAATGAGCAACACTGCCGAAGCCGGCGTCGCCCCAGAGCAGTTTGAGGGGCAGCACTTTCGGGGCACAGGCGATGTGGAGTATCTGGAGCTTCTCGAGAACGCCCGCCGTATGTTCGAGCCGGATCCCGAATTTCAAAACATGGCAATGCTGTATAAGCCTGAGTGGAATGGTCTGGTCGAGGGACCAACGTGGAGTATGTGGTGGATTCAGAACAGCTATGGCACTACCTACTGCGCCCTGCCGTTCTATCAGGAGCCGTTCGTCACGTTCCTGCAGAACTCCCAGGACCTGTGGTTTGATCAGATGGGCGACGGTAAGCGTGTCGGAGAATACGATTGGGTGGCTCCCGATGGCTGCCTGTGCGATGCTGCGTCTCCCGGACGGATCATATACAAGCAGGGGGACGGGCGGACTGATATTCATGATTGGGGCATGGAGTTTACGGCGGCGGGTATCGTCATGCAGGCAGAGCTGCTGCTGATCAGCCGCGATGCTGAGGCTATTGCCCATTACCTGCCGGAACTCGAGCGCAGTGCCAACTTCATCGAGACCCGGCGTGATCCGGAAAATAACCTCTTCCTGGCCGGGCCAGCCGGTAACCTGTTGGCACCCAGTTACGCGGGTTGGCAGCGACCCGATGGCACCTATGACAAGGCTTATCTGACTGGGCTGTCCATTACCTACATCGCCGCGCTGGACCGCTTGAGCGAACTGGAAAGGCTGGCCGGCCGGACGCAGCAGGCGGAGTTGTATGCTCGGCGGCGTGAGCTGGCGAAAAAAGGGCTGCCGCTGGTGACCACCGAGGAAGGATACCTCATAAGGTCGCTGGATCCCGACGGCATCAAGCATGGCATATTTGACGCCGAGCAGCACGGCTACTTTGAATCTTCGCCAAATCACGATGCGATCTGCTTCCGGGTGGTGGACGATGCCCAGGCCGAGCAAATCTACGCCAGGATCGCTGCCATTCCCGAACTCCGCCCTCACGACTTTATCATCCCCAACTACTCCTCGTATGACGATATGTACCACAAAGAGCTTGAAGGAATCTGGAAATTCGGTCACTGGGTGAATGGCGGGCACTGGTCCACCTGCGAGGCACGAATGATGATGGCGTACTATCGCCTTGGCAAGTACGAGGATGCCCGCGCCTCGATGAAGCAGCTTCTGAAGTTTGCGCGCGACTTCCGGATGGACAATCCCCTGCCGGATTTTGGCAGCACTGTGTATCAGCCCAATGAGCCGTATAATATCTGTTACGATACGTTCGGCCCGCCGGCGGCCCTCATTCGGGGGCTGTTCGAGTACCTGTATCGAGCCGATGGCCTCACGCTGGTGCCTCACATTCCTCCGGGGATTACCGAGCTCGAACAACGGGATCCCATCCGCTTTGGCACGAAGAAGTTGTATCTGGCCACTATCGGCAGCGGTGCCATTACGACTGTTAGGGTCAACGGTCAGCCCTGGCAGCGCTTCGACGCGACCTCCGTTTATCTGCCCTACGACCAGACGCCGGACACCGCCTGCGTTGTCATCATGCTCGGCGGCGAGACGTACCGGGAGCTATCACCGACGGAAGAGGTGCCCTCGCCAGTGCCTACGATAGCCGTCGGAGACGTTCCCGAAGCCGTAGCCTCCCTCAATGCCCGGGCCGCGAGGCTGGCCGACCTGCGCGAGCGCCTGGTGGCCGCCGGCATCGGTGACAGCTACGAGGCCGCGCATGCCCAACTCGCTCTGGATGCCATCGCCGTCATTCATCAGCGCCGCCAACTGCTGGCCGAGGGCGGAATTGATCCGCTAGCGGAGCCGGAACGGCAGGCGGCCGCTGACGAACTATACGTGGAGGCGGCCACCAAAATCTGCGATGGGCTGGAGGCTGTCCTCACGTCGTACGAGGAGTCCGACGACCCGGACGCGAGGGCGGTTTACCGACTCTGGGTTGAGACGAGAGAGTAGCTGCCGGCGGACGAGGACCATTCCCCCCAGCGACCTCCCGTCCGAGGTCGCCTTCTCATCATTCTGGTAATAATTGCAATAAGTCAGAAACTCTTGCAGCCCAAAGTTGTATATGTAGATAGATGTAAAGCTAACCCGGCACTTGGGGGCCAGGGATTAGTGTCTTGGTTGCGTGATTATGAATAACTGTCCGTCGCAAGAAAAGCTCCAGGAGTACCTGGACGGCGAACTCGCAGGCGAGCAATATAACATTATTGCTGGTCACATACGCTCCTGCCCACGGTGCCAGAGGCTGTACCAGGAGCTGAAGGCTATATCAGATAGTCTGGCCCAGCAGCCCCGGCCTGGTGCTTCCGTGCAGCTCAAACAGAAAATCCTGCAGGCCGTAAGCCAAGCCGAATCTGTTCCTGCCCTCTCCTGTAAAGTGGCGCAGCAACTCATTTCCCCTTATTTGGATGAGGAACTCTCGCCGCTGGAGCAGCAGCGCGTGGCAGCCCATATATTTACGTGCCCCGACTGCTATCAGATGCTCAGTCAGACCCAGCAAATTGTCGCCGCGATGCGCGTCGTTGCGCCTGTGACGGTGCCGGCGGGGCTGGATGAGCGGGTGCACAGTGCGGTCCGCCAGGCCGCTGCTAAGGAACCGCAGGTCATCGGCTATGTGGGCCGGCGTGTATCCTGGCGAACGGCAGGGGCAGTTCTGGCTGGGGCTGCGGCAGCCGCCGTGATTGTGTTCGGCCTGATCCTCGCCCCGCACGAGCTACCGCTCTCCCCACTAACAGCGCCCACTATCGTCGCCGTTCAGCCAATGATGCCGTCCGTTGAGCAGCCAGGCGTAGAGACTGTCCCCACCGAGGTTGCGGATAGTGCGGAAATGGCGAAGCAGCCCGCGGCAGGGCGCGAGATTGCTCCCGAACGGCAACCGATTGTGGCACGAAAGCCCAGGGCCCGTCCATCCTACCATGTGGTAGTGTCGAGGTCTGAGGCAAGAGTCGCTGCGGCGGCACCCGCAGCCGAGGTGACCGCTGTAGCACGAGCTGTCCGCGAGGCAACACTGGCCCCTGGATCCGAACGTGAGGGGACTGGCACCACATCGGTTGTGGCCGAGTCACCTACCGCAGCGGACCTGGCTGGTATTGATAAGCCTAAGCCCGGCCCGAGGATTGTTCTGGTGCAGGCCGATACTCGCGAGTACGTCGGCCCCCCCGGTCCGGGATTGGCTGCTCTCCCCGCCGCTGCTGATGAGCCTACCTGGACACCAGTGCGGGCCGAGCTTGCCACCACAGTGTATCGGGGCGCGGGCCAGGTCGACTCGAAGCGGTTGAGCGCTGCTAGCCAACGCCTGAATCAGGAAATTGCGGAACTGAAGAATAATCAACCTCGCGGCTGGCCGGTTGTGAAGTGAGTTAGGTTACACGCTGACTACCGCAGCAGCGATTCGCTTGTCTCGGTTCCCCCGTGTGGTCTCACCTCTGACTGTCGTGACGTATCCTACTTAACGCGTTGGGTTATTGTCTTCGGTGCTCCCCGAGTATCTGCCTTTATTGACAGATACGCGCATAGGTGGTATTCTTTTGCTTTGAGGCGGGCCACAGTGATGCCAAAGCGCGATCGGACATGGGCCGACTTGATACGATTGTCAAGCGTGGGGTTGGTGCTGGCCATCTGCGTGGGGCTGGGGGCATGGGGGGGACTGTGGTTAGATGAACGCTGGGGTACTAGCCCGTGGATGACAGTGGTCGGGGTAGTCTTGGGTAGCGTCGCCGGGTTTATCGAATTGCTGCGCGAAGTGGGTAGAACTACCCGCAAGGATGAATAACCAGCCGCATAATTTCATTAGTCAGGTGTTGCGCGCTAGCGCGGTAGTCGTGGCGGTGGTGAGTGTAGGACTGGGTGTCGCAGGCCAGTGGCGGTTCTTAGCGGGTTTTGTAGCCGGAGCCGCCATCGCCGCATTGATGTTCTACGGCGTGGTGCTGGTGGGGGAGGCTATGACCCGTCAGCCGACGAGTAACGGCGCGGTGCGACCTCTTGGGCGGAAGGTATTAGCAGTGCAGATAGCTAAATATGTAGTGGCTGTCGCCGCGCTATACGTGTTGATTAACTTTACCCAAACCAGTCCGGCAGGCATAGCGGTGGGGTATGGCACGGCTCTTGCAGTCCTGCTAGGGACGGCTTATAAGACGGGCACGAGTCGCGAGAAGATTTCCAGGAATACTCACTCTGCGGATTGAGCGTAATTGTTGAATGCACGAAGAAGTAGGCAGTTGGCTAAATATAATTGTCCAGCATCTGCCCGCGTGGGCCGCGCCCTACGTGAATCTGGGAGTAATTACCAGTTGGGTTGTCTTGGGCCTAGTGGTGGTGCTGGCCTGGCGCTGTACCCGTAACCTCAAGCTAGTCGCGCAATCGGGCTGGCAGACCATCGGTGAGTGGGCCTATCAACTTGCGACTAGCTTTTGTGAGGGGCTCATTGGTCCCGGCGGGGAGCGCTTTGCCCCCCTTATTGGGAGTTTGTTCATATATATCCTGATTATGAATCTTACCGGCCTGGTGCCCGGATTTGTGTCTCCGACTGCCAGCCTTAATATGACCCTGGCGCTGGCAATCACCGCGTTGGTGGCGGTACAGTATTATGGCTTTCGGGAGCGGGGCTGGCGGTATCTGCTGCATTTTGTGGGTGAGCCCTGGTGGCTATTCCCGCTGATGATACCTATTCACCTGATAGGCGAAGTGGCCCGCCTGTTATCGCTGTCTATACGTTTGTTTGGCAATATCTTCGGCAAGGAGGTAGTCATTGGCCAAATCCTCATTCTGCTGGGTACCCTTTTGGCGATGAACCGGCTCTCAGTGGTGTTGCGCGTGCCGGCAGTAATATCGAGTGTGGCCATCGGGCACGTACCTCTGCTCTTGCTGGGGCTGCTGGTTAGTTTGATTCAAGCGCTAATCTTTGCCATGCTTACCGGCGTATATATTCAAGGTGCAATCGCGACCGAGCACGAAACTGGTTAGCGACAGACTTGCTCGGTAGGAACAGCTAGCGATATTATTGCAGTCAGGAGGTCAGACAGTTATGGAATTCACTGCTGTACTCGCTGCCGTAGTCGGCCTAGCCGTCCCCATAGCCGTGATCGCGGGAGCCTTCGCACAGGCAAAGGTAGGGACGGCCGCGATGGAAGGCCTGGCCCGCCAACCGGAAGCGGCTGGGGATATTCAACGGGGTTTGATTATCACGCTAGCTTTGATCGAATCGCTGGTCATCTACGCCCTGCTAACGTTTTTTATGCTCCAGGGGCATGTGGCTACCTTGGTGGAGAAGCTCGGGCAGTCGTAATTGGTAGAACCCTTGGGAGGAGGGTAGGGTATGGAGCGATTACTGCACCAACTAGGCATCGAGCCGTCGGTGATTGTGGTAAATATCATCGGCTTTCTGATGCTGCTGCTATTGTTGCGCAAGTATTTCTTTGGGCCGATCCGGCAGTTCCTGGCCCAGCGCCAGCAGCGCATGTCCGAAGAATGGAATAATACCCAGCAAGCGCGCCAGCAGGCCGAAACAAAGCTAGCTGAACTTGACCAGCGCAGTGAGGAAATCATAGACGAGGCGCGCCAGGCCGCGCAGCAGGCTAAAGCCGAAGTGCAGACCGAAGCCCAGCGGATAGTTGATGAGGCGCATCAGCAGGCGCGCGAGCGTCAGCGGCGGGCCGAGGAAGCCGTTTTCCGCCAGACGCAAGAGGCGTTGGCTGAGGCGCGCGACCAGCTCGCGGGATTATCCGCTGAGGTCGCCGAGCAGGTGCTCCGCCGTACCCTTGATGAGCAGAGCCATCGGGCGCTAATAGATGCGGCGATTGCCGATGTGGAACAACTGGCCCAGGATCAGCAGGAGTAGATTGACGCTATGCGTAGCTATCGGGAAGCTCGCGAGTACGTGGAGAGACTTCTGGAAATCGCCGAGCAAGGCGGCGAGGTGGAAGCCGTAGGCAAAGAGCTGGAAGAGCTGCGCCAAACCGTGGAAAGTTCCGCCGCGGTCTACCAAGAACTGGAACGGGCGCGGCGCGGCGCGAAGCGGGCCGTGGTCGAGATAGCCGTGCCCCTGACCGCTGAGCAGGAAGCTCGGCTCGCCGAAGCGCTGGAGCAGCTCCTGGGGGCCCCCATGGTCATCGAGCAGCAGAATAATCCCGAAATAATCGGGGGCTTGCGAGTGATCGTAGACGATACAGTAATAGATAATACACTGCGGGGGCGACTGCAGGGCATGTTGGCGTCCGTTCATCAAGCGCCCGTGGATACTGACACCGGTGATGTGCAATAGCCTATTGAGGTGAATGGAGTGCGCGTAAGTTCGGAAAAGCTGATTGCGGCGCTCAGAGAGCAACTGGCCCACTATGAGTATAAGCTGGAGGTTGAAGAGGTGGGTAGTGTGATGGAGGGGGGGGACGGTATCGCTCGGGTTGATGGGCTGGCCGGGGTTATGTCGCAGGAGCTGGTCGAGTTCCCCGGCGGGATAATGGGTATTGCCTTCAATGTGGAGGAAGAAGGTGTTGGGTGTATACTACTGGGGCCTGATGAAGAGATTCAAGAGGGCGATAAGGTACGGAGCACGGGCCGGATTGCCGAGACGAAGGTGGGGGAGGCAGTATTCGGACGGGTAATAACTCCTCTGGCCGAACCTCTGGATGGCGGCCCGCCCCTAGTCACCGAGCATACCCGTCCGCTGGAAGTGAAAGCCCCGGGCGTAACTGAACGCCAGCCGGTTTGTGAGCCCTTGTACACTGGCCTTAAAGCCATTGACGCCATGACGCCGATTGGTCGCGGCCAGCGCGAGCTTATCATCGGTGACCGGCAGATAGGCAAAACTGCCCTGGCCATTGATACTATCATCAACCAGCGAGACAGTGATGTGCGGTGTATATATGTGGCCATTGGGCAGAAGCTGTCCAGTGTGCGGCGCATTGCAACCATTCTGGAACAGCATGGGGCGATGGAGTACACCTGTATCGTGGCGGCGTGCGCCAGCGATCCCGCGGCGGTGCTGTATATTGCCCCCTACGCCGGCTGCACTATCGGCGAGCACGAGTGCGAGAACGGACGCCATGCACTGGTGATATATGATGATTTGTCCAAGCACGCTCGTGCCTATCGCGAGCTTTCTTTGCTGCTGCGCCGGCCACCGGGCCGGGAGGCCTTTCCCGGCGATATATTTAACCTGCATTCCCGGCTGCTGGAGCGAGCCTGTAAGCTCAGCGAAGAGCGCGGCAGTGGCTCCCTGACCGCCTTGCCCATCGTCGAGACCCAGGAAGGCGATTATTCGGCTTATATTCCCACTAATGTTATCTCTATCACCGACGGCCAAATTTATCTGGAACCAGAGCTATTTCACCAGGGCATCCGACCGGCGATTAATGTGGGCTTGAGCGTCTCGCGAGTCGGGGGGGCGGCGCAGCCGAAGATGATGAGGCAGGTCAGTGGCCGGCTGCGTACTGACCTGGCCGCCTACCGGGAATACGAAGCCTTCACGCGATTTGCCTCGGAATTGGACGAACGTACCCGCCAGATTATAGGCCACGGTGAACGGATGGTAGAGGTGCTCAAACAGAAACAATATGCGCCGATGCCGATCGTTGAGCAGACTATCGCTATCTATGCCGGTACGCGGGGACATTGGGATGATGTGCAGGCCGACCAAATTGGAGAATCAGAGCCGAAACTCATTGAGTTTATCCGCCAGCAACACCCCGAAATCATTCAGAAACTGGAGTCTACCGAGGAGGTAGACGACGAAACCGCCGAGCAACTCGCCGCGGCGATAGAGCAGTTCAAAAGCACTTGACGTCAGGAAGAATGAATAGTGTAGGGCGCGGCGCCAGGTTGGAGAACCTGGCCTACGCGGGGCGGAGCTACGCAGACTGTACGGAACCCAGTCGCGTAGCGCAGGCCTTCGCCTGCCGTAGCAGGCTATGGCCTGCGAAGGCAGGTTCTCTAACCTGCGGTGCGTGGGGGAGCCAGGGCCCGGCAGACCGCGCCAGAGAAGCACCAAAATGCCTCTGAACCTGCGACAATTACGCCGAAAAATCAAAACAACGCGCCAGATCGGGCAGATTACCCGGGCGATGAAGCTGGTGGCGGCGGCCAAACTCAAGCGGGCCCAGCAACTGGTCCAGGCCGGCCAGCCCTACTATCAGAATCTGCAGAAAGTCCTGGCCGATGTAGCGGCGGTGACCGCTGGTCAGTTGGACCATCCCTATCTGCAACCGCGAGAGGTCCACACCGTGGGGGTCTTGATTGTGGGCGGTGATCGGGGGCTGTGTGGGGCCTTCAATAACAATATCTGGCAGGCCGCCTCTGAGTTCATAGCAAGTCAGACCGTTCCCGTCAAGGTGATAACTGTCGGGCGGCGGATGGCGCGCCTGGCCCAGCGGCACCAACTTGATGTGCTGCAATCCTGGCCCGGGGTGCGCGACCCGCGCGATGTCCCGCAGATGCGGCAGGTAGCCGGCCTGGTGCGGCAGCTTTACGAACAAGGTGAGGTTGACCGCGTGCAGGCAATTTACGCGGATTTTGTCTCTATGGTGCGGCATCCGCCGGTCTCGTGCCAGCTTCTGCCCATAGCGGCGGCTGAGTTGGAAGGGCCTGAAGAGGTTAGCGAATACATCTTTGAGCCGCCCGCCGCGCAACTGCTGGCCGAGCTGCTGCCCCGGGCCATTGAGGCCGAAATCTATCACATCATACTCAGCACGCAGGTAGCCGAACAGGCGGCTCGTATGATAGCCATGAGCGCCGCTACCGATAACGCGGAGGACATGATAACTGGTCTGACTCGGCAGTTAAATCGGGCCCGACAGGAAGGAATCACTGCCGAGCTGCTGGATGTAATCGGCGGCGCCCAGGCGGTTGGGTTTGACTAATGTTTAGTAGGACAGGCGTCTCGTTTATAGTGAGCTTGTCGAACTGCCTGTCCCTCAATGCGACGGGCGAGACGCCCGTCGTACCAGGTGAGCGAAGATACCAATATGGCTAACGGTACGATAACACAAATTCGCGGGCCGGTAATAGATATCAGGTTTCCGTCTGAGGCTCTGCCGGAACTGCTGAGTGCGATTCGCATCCACGATGAGCAGCGGGGTATTGACCTAATAGCAGAGGTTGCCCAGGAATTGGGAGATGACACGGTCCGCTGCCTGGCGATGGACAATACTGATGGGTTAGTGCGGGGTATGGCGGCTGACGACACCGGCGGACCCATCACCGTGCCGGTGGGTGAGCAGACGCTGGGCCGGCTCTTTAATCTGCTGGGTGAGCCGATTGACGGCAAACCCTTACCTGACGGGGAGCGATGGCCGATTCATCGCGCCCCCCCGCCCTACGAGCAGCAGAGCGTCTCCCAGGAGCAATTCGAGACCGGCATCAAGGCTATTGACCTATTAGCCCCCTTCCCCCGTGGCGGTAAGATTGGCCTGGTCGGCGGCGCGGGCGTGGGCAAGACAGTCCTGATTATGGAGCTAATCCGCAATGTCGGCTACGAGCATAAGGGTGTATCAGTCTTTGCGGGAGTAGGGGAGAGAAGTCGCGAGGGCAATGACCTGTGGCT
>JAUWJN010000226.1 GCA_030607655.1 bacterium | reverse complement strand
CTACCTCATCAATAACTACCAGCGTGGCCCCGGCCTGCTGGGCTTTCTTCACCCAAGCGCCGGCCTGAGGATTAAGTTCACGCAGATTGGAATTGAGGCACAGGACTAGGTCATAGTTCACCAATTCGTTCAGTGGCGGGCGCTGATACGGCTGGCCGCGGCTGTATTGCAAGCCCCAGAGGGCGGGGCCATCCACCATTCTGCCGAAGTTGTCGAGATGAGCGGTGCCCAGGACTTGCCGCCCGAAATAACTGGCTGCAAAGCCTTCCTCATTGGTCAGGTGACCGGCCGCTATCATCCCCACGCGGCTACCGGAAAGTTGCGCAAGAAGCCGCCCGGCCGCCGCCAGAGCCTCGGGCCATGAGGCTGGTGAGCCCGCAATCAGTGGTGAAGTTAGCCGCTCTGAGCTGCGCAGCAAATCTCCCACTTGCCAGCCGCGTACGCACAACCGCCCTTCGGATGTCGCGTCGCCACGGCTAGGAGTTGTTATAATGACGTCACCATTCTGGCACTGCAAATACATCCCACAGCCGGCCCCACAAAACGGGCACACTACTGAAACTAGCTCATTCATCACTATCTGTCCTCAAGTCTGGCAAGGGAGAGGTTGTATACAAACCAAAATGGTATTCGTTAGCGCTGGGCGGATTCCTTCCCCTGCACAGATTTTCTTTACACAGGCAAAATTTTTTTGAATTTCCGCCGAGTCGCCGGGGGGAATAAATGTCTAGTTACTGACCAGATACGGTTCCGCTTCGCTGTCAATTCCTGCGATTATACACAACAATTGAGCAAGTGCTGTAAGGAGCGCTTGCCCATTGTCTATAGTGTAACACATCTGCCGATGAATTGCAAGACCCTTTTTCAGGCCACCCAGATCAGGTATGCACCAACCCCGATTAGCACCCCGCCACTTATCGCTTGGATAGTTGCTGCATAGAGTGTTAAACGTTCTAGACTTGTGAGCGCACAGCGGTGGCGGCGAGGGAACATTTTAGGTGGCGGTATAGATGAGATAGAGCCCACCCAATATTATCAGCACGCCGCATATCTGTTTGAGCAGAACAGCCCCCCGCGATTCTTCGGTCCAGTTCAGATAACGCTGCACGAACTCAGTGGAGGTGCCCGCAGTCACGATGACCGAGCAGTGTCCTACCCCATAAACCAGCAAGAGGAGGATGCCGTAGGCGAGCTTGGTAGCCGCCACTCGAATCGTGACGGCCAGCATCGGTGCCATATAGGCGAAGGTGCAAGGCCCCATAGCAATACCGAAGACCAAGCCGAGGACCAGCGCGGCCAGCAGGCCCTTGCGCTGCATCGCGCCCGGGCCCGCGCCGCGGAAGGAGAGAGGTATCACGCCGAGCAGATGTAGGCCCACCAGAAAAAAGACCGCGGCCACCAGATAATTGCCCCACACACCGATGTCGCCCATCATGCGCCCCAGTGAGGCCGTGATTACGCCAATAAGAGCGATAGTGACCAGTATCCCACTGGCAAACAGTGTCGAGAGCCAGAACGCGTGGCGCGTGGAAGTGCGCCCGTGCTCGTCAATGAAGCCGACGATGAGCGGGATGCTGGCCAGATGGCAGGGACTGAGCAGAATGCTTAGCACTCCCCAAACAAAAGCGGCTCCGAGCGCTACTGCCGCAGTGCCCTCAACTGCCTGCGTGAGCGTGATAAACAGTTCTTGCACTTCATTCCACCCCCAGCTCGGCAAGCTTGGCTACCATCTGTTCTTTGGCGAATAACCCGATGTGGCGGAAGAATTCCTTGCCATCCTTGTCAAAGAAGACTTGGACAGGAATTGATTCAATGCCATACCGGGCGGCGAGAATCTGCTGCTCGCGCACTGGCACAAACAGTATGTTGCAACGGCCGGCGTACTCCTGGCGTAGTTCCTCCAGGATTGGCGTCATCATATCGCACGGACCACATCCTTGCGCCCCGAAATCCACAACCGTGGGCGTCCCTGAGCGCCGTGCCTTATCCACCGGATTATCGAGCGAGGCGCGCGCCTGCGTCTTTACCCATTGTGCGGCTAGTTCCACTGGATACCGCTTGCTCAGCGCATTGACATGGGCGGCTAAGACCTTGTCCTGTTTCTGACTGAGTACATAGGGCTTGAGCATCTGGGCCACCTGCTCGAAGCTCGCGCCTCCGAACATGTTCTTGTTCTTCTCAAAGAAGACTCGGATCTCTTCGTCGGAAACGCCCACCTTTCCAGCAATGCTCTGCACGTAGGTTTCAATCAGACTGGCTGGCGTTTCTTCGATAGTACTCATCTGCTGGATTCGCGCCCATTCTTGCGCCTCACCCAGGAGCAGCGCTCGGACTCCCAACTGTTCTAGGACATAGAAGCGATTCTTGTCCAACTGCGCGCGGATCTGCTCGTCGGCGCGGGCGATCTGCTCCATCACTTGCTCCGCTGTAACCACTACCGAGCCGGCGTGAAGCAGCGTGCCAGGAGGCAGGTCCACCAGCTTCGCTTGACGAAGCGGCCCCCTGCTCAATCCTAGATAGCTCCGCTCCAAGGTGGGTGGTTTTTCCTCCTCCGCTACGGACACGCTCCAGGTGGATGCCATGAGGACGACCAACCATGCAGCACAGAGCTTCCAACGCATCTCGGACCTCCAAGAGTTACTCATCAAGATCAATCCCCAGTTCCTTGAACTTGGCCAGTATTTCGTCCTTTGGCCAGAACCCGATGTGGCGGAAGACTTCCTTGCCGCTGCTATCATAGATTACCTGCGTCGGTATAGTTTGTATGCCGTACTTGTCTGCCTGCTCTGGATGCTTCCACACATCAACGAAGTCAACCTGTAGCTTGCCGGCATACTCTTCGCGAAGCTCGGCCAGGATCGGCTGCATCATCCGGCAGGGAATGCACTTTTCCGCGCCGATCTCCACCAGCCGGGGCAGACGCGTGGGCTTGGGCTCCTCCGGCGGGGCTACCTCTTCCACTGGCGCAGGCTGAGGCTTGGGCGGGGACTGTTCAGCCGGCTTGTCCGCCTGCGTTGCTGATTCTGCGGCGGGCCGTTCCGCCGAAGTTGGCTCGGGCGACGCAGTATCTGGCGTTACCGGGCTAGCTATCATGCCGCGTTTGTCTTCCGCAGACTCCTTGCGCTCGCCAGCGTCCTTCTTTGCCTCCTCAATATCGCTGGAAGCTGGCGCCATCTCCTTAGCTGCTGTAGTCTCTTCCCGCGTTAATGATAGCGGCTTATTGGTTTTGATCGCGAGGACCAGCAGTATAGCAAAGACCACGAGCGCTGCTATCAGTGCCCTTTTCTGTTGTGACACTATTATCACCTCATACGTCCGTAGTATTACGACTTAGCGAACCCGGCCGCAGCCTTGGGCTGAATGTCCATTGCCTCGACAGCTCTCAGGCCTCGCTCAACCAGGTTGCTATCTCCTCGGGACTGGGGATCCGCCCTGATGCTTTGACTTGGCCCTCAATGACCAGGGCCGGAGTGAAGGCCACGCCGAACTTTACGATGTCGGCGACCTGGGTTACTTTCTCTATTTCTGCTTCTACTCCGGTTCTCTTCACTGCTTCCTCAGCGTTTGCCGTCAGTTTCTGGCATTTAGGACAGCCGGTGCCCAATATTTGTATAAGCATCTACCTCACCTTTCCTACATAGTAAGATGTCCGAACAGCACCCCCGTGATAGTCGCCATGATTACCACGAGGCAAATGAACACCAGCGTCTTCTTTGTGCCTATCACGCTGCGAATTACCAGCATATTGGGTAGTGATAAAGCTGGTCCGGCTAGCAGCAAAGCCAGCGCCGGCCCCTTGCCCATGCCGCTTGACAGCAACCCTTGAAGTATGGGTACCTCTGTCAGGGTAGCAAAGTACATAAAAGCCCCCACAATGGAGGCAAAGAAGTTCGCTGACCACGAATTGCCTCCCACCAGGCCGCTGATCCATTGTGAAGGAATAATTCCCTTGTCACTGCCGGGCATTCCCAGTAGGAAACCTGCCACCAGTACACCGGCAAATAGCAAAGGCAGTATCTGCACCGTGAAGCCCCAGGTGGCCTGGAGCCAGTCGTGGATTTCGTCGCTGCTAAACCAGCGGTAGATCATCAAACCCAGCACAGCCAGCAGCGGCAGGACAATATACCAGTGAATCCTATAGATAAGCCACCAGAATCCGGCTTGCTCGCTGGGACGAGCCCAGGCCGCAAAGATTAGTATCAATACCATAACCAGTATGTAGGAAGCGGTCTGGGCCAGCGGGCGAGCGGCCTGCTGAGGCACAGCAAATCCCTGGGCTTGTTGTGCTCTGGCCTTTTCTTCTTTCAGAAAAAGCACATGCATTGCCAGGCCAATGACGATGGCGAAAACGATGGCTCCCACTGCCCGCGCCGCTCCCAATTGCCAGCCCAGGACTCGAGCG
>JAUWJN010000168.1 GCA_030607655.1 bacterium | reverse complement strand
GGTATGGCTAGGTTGTGTCCTCACTGTGGCGCAGAAAGTAGCGATGAGGAGGTGTGTAGCCAGTGTGGCAAGCCGCTGACGGAGGGCCAAGAACCAGAATGGGAGGTAGAGTCGGCAGGAGCCCCGCAGAAACCGACGACCCAAGCGCCTCCCCCGACCCCCTCAGTGCCGCCGGCCAGGCGCGGGCGCGATGAAGGGGCCGCCGCGGCACTAGTGGCGGCTGAGGCTGCCCGGAGGGCAATACCCCAATGGCCCTATTATTTGGGAGCCGTAGCGGTAGTTGTTCTTCTCATTGTGGTGGCGTCAGCAATAGCGGTGAAGCTAGCTACTAAGCCCCCGGAGCAATCAGAGCAATGGCAGAGGGTCAGCACCGAGACCAAAGAGCTGTCTTTGCAGGTCCCGGCTGGGTGGGATTTCTCCACAATGGGTTCGTCAGGCACGTTTGAAAAGGCCTGGGTGAAAAGCGGTAAACTCTACCGGGTAAGCATAGAAGGCACTCTGGCTATGGGCGCTATGGGCGACATCAGCGGCGCAGCGGCACGGAGCCTGTCCACCAACGGGGTAGCAGCCGTGGCGCTTGCGCAACGGCCGGAAGGCAAGCTGCATTTATGGTTGGGGGAAATGGTGGAAGACAGTGATCCCTACTACGAGGAGCAAGGCGAAATGCAGGCCTGCACCTTCGCGGGTAAGCCCGCCGCATATTCTACCTACACCACCGTCAAACGGATTGGCGTCTTTTCGGTTGAACTGAAAGGCTGGCGTATCACCGCCCCCGGCATCGGTGATTATTCCTACAATATACGGGCCCAATGCCCTGCTCAGCACTGGGATAAATTTGAGCCGATCGCCACCGGAATACTCAGTAGCATCACACGGGGTGGACAGTGAGGGCGTCTGGTATTATATGAGAGTGGAACCGGGAATTTCGGAGAATGTGATGGGCGAGGCGGAATTGTGGGGGGCTGACTGAGGAAGAACTGGCCGCCATCAAACAAACGTTGAAGGATTTGTCATAGGGGAAGGTCGGGCCGGGGACGGCCCTCCCACAGAAGATTCTGTCTCCTCTTGTACTGTAGGAGCGGCATTCTTGCCGCGACCGATTTCACAGCCGAGAATCCTAAGGAGGTCGTAACGATGTCAGTTTGTGAGGAAGGCAGTGTTATCCAAATTAGTGCCGGGCCGCATAGTCGCAAGGATACGGTGGTAAGCGTATGGTGTGAAGGAGAATGCAACTGTGCAGGCGGCCATACTCTCTATGAGATTGATGACGGAGGTAATACTGTCGCTGAACTGCCCGCGCAATGCCAGGCCGACGAGATGACCTTCATCATCCCCCAGATGGCCGCCGGCGAGGTTAAACACTATAAGTTAGGCCCAGCCACTGAAGCGGAGTCGGGCGTAGCCATCGAAGAGCAAGACGGACAGCTTGATTTCCTCATCAGCGGGCAGCTTTTTACTAGTTATGTAATCAAAGAAGGTATTGCCCGCCCGTATTGTTATCCGGTTTATGGCCCGGGCGGTGTGGAGATGACGAACCTCGCTCCCGGCGACCACATTCACCACAAGTCACTTTACGTAGCCCAGGGCGAGGTGAACGGCTATGACAACTGGAGCGAGTTGGAGGGCCATGCCTGCACGGTCAACCAGGATTATCATATTGTCAATGAGGGGCCGGTATATGCCGAACTGCTGGCCCTCAATGACTGGGAGCCCCCCGACGGCGGAAAGCTGCTGGCCGAGGAGCCCACTATCCGCGTCTACAATCTGCCGGATACGGGGCGCTTCCTGGACCTAACCACCCCCTGGATAGCGGCTTATCAAGGGATATTGCTCGGTGACACCAAGGAGGCGGGCAATATCTCGGTGCGTGTGGCCGAAAGTATGGAGGAAAAGGACGGTGGGGGCACTATGGTCAACGCTTACGGAGGCATCGGTGAAGCGGAATGCTGGGGCAAACGCGCTCCCTGGGTGGATTACTACGGGCCGGTGGAGGGTCAGACGGTGGGAATTGCTATCTTCGACCATCCCAGCAACTTCCGTCATCCAACTTGGTGGCATGTGCGCGGCTACGGGCTATTCACCGCCAACTGCTGGGGCCTGCACGACTATTACGGTGATTGGTCGCTGCGCGGCGACCACGCTATGCCCCAGGGCGATATGCTGCAGTTCAATTACCGTGTGTACCTGCACGCCGGCGATGTCAGCGAGGCGGATGTGGCCGGGCGCTACCTGGACTTCGCCCATCCGCCGACGGTGCAGAGAGAATAGCGCTGCGTCATGTTCCGCCGGCACTGATTATGATGACCTTCCGTGAGCTTAATCTGGCAATCTTTCGGCACCAGCCGATTGACCATGTGCTGTGGCAGCCCTGCATAAGCAACTGGATTCACACTAACCGCACGCAGGGAACACTGCCGTCTCCTCATGTCAGTCTCAGCGATCTGGAAATCTGCGATGAGCTGGACTGCTCCGTACGAGCTTATGACTTAGGGCTATGCAACCCCTGCCTGCGGATTGAATACCCCGACGATGTACAGGTAGTACAACAGAAGACCCCCGCGGGCAGACGCACTTGCATTCGTACTCCAGTGGGGGCAGTTACTAGTCTGACCAGGTCCACCGCTGTGACTAGTGCCGTAACAGAGTTTCCTCTCAAGACCGTCGCAGATATTCCTGTCATAGAGTACTTGCTCGAACATCAAATGGTTTGGTGGGATCAGGATCTTTTCGAAGAGCACTGCCAAATGCTGGGGGAACGTGGGGCTCCTACCCTGTTTTTCCCGCGCATCAACTTGCAAAGGCTGTTGATTGACTACGCGGGGTTTGAGACGACGATCTTTTTACTGCACGACGCGCCGGCCGCAATGCACAAATTACTGGAGATGATTGACCGCACCGACGACAAGATTTATGAGGTACTTTGTCGGTGCCCTGTAGAGATTATTAACTTTGGGGATAACATCGCTGCCGACCTCATCAGCCCCACCTTGTTCGAGAGGTGGATACTACCCTATTATCAACGTCGTAGTGCTCAGTTTCATAAAGCTGGAAAGAAGTGTCATGCTCATTGGGACGGGGCAGTCAAGAGTCTGCTGCCGTACTGCAAAGATACCGGTCTGGACGGGATCGAGGCGCTTACCCCCCTTCCCCAGGGAGATGTTACTTTAGAGGAGATTAAGGCTGGGCTGGGAGAAGAGATGATCCTGCTCGACGGTATCCCCGCCACCCACTTCTTGCCTAACGTCAGCTACCAGGAACTGGAGCGATTCACCAAGCAACTCATTGATATGTTCGCTCCTAACCTGGTGCTGGGTATTTCCGACGAGATCTCGCCGCCGGGAGACATTGAGAAGGTGCGCTTCATCTCCCAGATTGTGGCTGACTATCCGATCTGAGGCCCCCCTTGCGCCGAAATACTATCTGGCACACGTCCGCACCGCGGCACATGCTCCGGGGCATCTCAAACTCAAATTCTCCCCCAAACTCCTCACACCATACGCGGCACTCAGTAGGGCAGATGCGGCCGCTTATCTGCTCGGCCAGGTGCTCGCGGCCGCTGGCCCGCAGCAACTCCAGCCAGGCACAGCGGTGAATGGTGAACTCCAGACCCTCGGGCTGCTGCTGGACTGTGAAGTCGTGGCCATCAGCGCGGAGCTTGAGGCTAAAGCAGGCGGCCAAGTCAGCCAGAGAATTGCCGGTAATCCCCAGGACCTCGCGGGCCTTGCGGGCCTGAATCTTGGGCAGAATCTGCCATATCTTCTCGTCAAGCGCCAGCGCCTGCTCAAAGCCGTAAGCCTCCTCCACTATCATAAACCATAGGCCATCTACCGCCGTGTACGAGCGACGCAGGTATTCAACCAGCGCTTTATCTTCATCCACGAGCCGTCACTCCCTGGCGGCCAGCACGAAATTGTGAAGAGTCTGTTGACAAGATGCTGACAGCTTGTTGATAAACGGCATCAGAGTTGGTGATAACTGTGGGTTTCCTGACGGGTAGCTTCCGTCACCCGCGTCAGCCGCTCGTAGTTCTTGCGGCACTTTTGGAGCTCCTCAAGCTGGGCATTGGGATTCGCCAGCGCTTGGTATAGTATGGCCCCTTCGGCCTGAGCGGGTACCGGCCACTGGGCCAGGTGACAGACCGTGGGCACAATGTCAGTCAGCCAGCAGGTGCGCTCTAATTCCTCCCCCTGCTTTACTCCGGGGCCTTTCATTATCAGGAGTCCCTCTATTGAACCGATGCCAAAGCCTGCGGTGGGCAAGATGGGGCCATGTTGCCCGCAGAAATCCTCGGTGAACGCGAAGACCACATCACCGATCATATCTCCGTGCAGGCCTAGCACCCGGGCATCCTCGCGCCGCAGCACAAAGGAAAACGGCTTTTTGCTGGTGTCCGGGTCGGTATAGTCATACAGCGCCTTGATAATCTCCTCTTGTATCTGCTCATATTCCGCGCCGGGCTCGACAATCCCCTGCGGGTCGCGCCCTTTCAGGTTCACATAGATATAACAAGACCGTTGGGCGAAGGCTTTAGTGCGAGCCCAGTCCACCTGCCGGCTCTCAGGGTCCTGGCCTTCGGCGAAGACGGTCAGCCCGGCCGCCTCCAAGATGTCGTGTATCGGCACGTCACCGGTAGTCGGCTGCGCGCCATGGTCGGAGACTATAAGCACCAGCGTATTTTCGTCCGCGTGATTCAAAAGCGCCGCCAAGTGGTCATCAATGGCTTCATACACAGCCAGCTCTAACTGCTCACAGCGTGCCGGCAAGTCGGGATCACGAGTGGTCTGCGGGTCCAAATCGGTGGCCCAGCGGTGATAAAACCAGTCGGGGCAGTGCAGGTGCGTACAGTAGATGTCCCATTGCTGGCTGGATAGGAGCCGGTCGGCCACCTGGGTTAGATACTCGTGCGACCAGCGCATGATTTCTTCCCAGGTCTCGTCGTCAATCCACTCCATGCCCTGCTCATCCAGGCCGTAGTTGCACCATGGCATCTGGTCGAGGCCCGCCAGTTCCTGGGCCAACTCTGGAGGGTAAGTGAAGCCGTCCAGGGCACAAAGCGGCGAGACAAACAGCTTCAGCTCCTGACCATCGGCGGACAACTCGAGCAACTTAAAGCGGAAGGCAGCTTTCCTGGTGCCCTTGGCAGTCTCAAACTCCCGCACTATCTTCTCGCTCCACTCGCCGACCGCCAGGGTGCAGAAAGCAGCCTGAGTGTCCTTTTCCGAGGCGATAAGCAGCCGGTCGCAGCGGCCCTGCTCATCTGCCAGGATCAGCCCGTACCAAATCTGGGTCTGGAGAGGAGATAGAGTGGACCGACCGACGCAGGGCAACTCCACTTCCCATTTCGCCTCATCCGGTGCATTTTGCCACCCGGAGGCCGGTTGGGGCTCCACTACTTGGGCCAGCGGGTATTCCTCGGTGGCAAACAACTGGGACTCCGACACATCGTTGCGTGTGTCCCAGGGCTCATCACTCTGGTCATGGATACGCCACTCGTTAATCGCTAGCCCGGCCCCGCCGACCTGTACCCCCATATCGCCCAGCGTCGCGGGCCAGGTGGAGGGATAATTTACCAGAATAGCACGCTTGCCCGCACGGGCGATGGCCTGCCAGATGTATTCAGCTTGATTGTCATCGGAGGAAAAGCCCGGGTGTATCTTATCCAGGGGGTCGCCCGGCTTGTGGACGTGAAAGCAGGTGATCCCATGGGTTCCCGCCCAGGCCCCGGTGACGATGGTAGTCCAGTTGGGCGGGGTGATGGTTGGATACGGGACCATGCAGTTATTGGCAATGACCCCCTGCTCAATCAGTGTCTGGAAGTGGGGCAGCTTGCCTTGTTTCGCCAATCGCCGCAGCCGCGGTACAATGGGGGCATCCAATCCGATAATCATAACCTGTTCTGCTCGTTTGCTCTTGGCAGTCACGTCTATCATACTTCCTTGATTCAGATTTATTTCATCACCCGCTCGACACGATTTGTGAGTTCCTCGCCGATGCGGTCGCGGGCCTCCGGGGTCTGGCCCTCCCAGCGCATCACTAACTCAGCGGCAGTGTTGGAGGCCCGAATCAGCGCCCAGCCGTCGGGGAACTGGATACGCGCTCCATCTACCTCCAGCATTGGATATTGCTCTCGGAAGCTGTCAGCCACCTGCTCCACCACCCCGAACTTTGCATCATCCGGGCAGTTTATGCGTTCCTCAGGAGCGGTGAAATACTCAGGCAGAGAATCTACTATCTCCCGCAAGGTCATCTTCTGACGAGAGAGACTACCCACCAACCGGGCGGCGGCGAAAGCCGCATCATCAAACTTGATATAGGGAT
>JAUWJN010000006.1 GCA_030607655.1 bacterium | reverse complement strand
TACGTCATACTGGTGGCACAGATCGGCCATAGCTTTCTGGTAGCGGCGGAAGCAGCGGCGGTGGAAGGCCATCCATTCGCGCCACAGCTTATCCTCCTCCAGGGCGGGGCTGGCCGGCCACCCCTTGGTAGCCTCCATCCAGGGATGATCCGGGTCGATCTCAGGCCCCTCCCGTCCGGTCTCTCCATGGAAGAGTTGGCGGCAGCGTTCACAGTAGCAAGGGCCCACTGCCCAGCATTCCCCGTCGATCCAGAGGGCTTGCGGGTGCCACAGCTCGAACATCTCTTTGAGTTGGGGCAGGACCCATTCCTCCAGGTAAGAGCTGTTAAGGCATATCGGCGTGCCCAACATTGTGTCGCCAGGCTGACCGTCGGGACCCCGGCGTAACCATTCGGGGTGGGCCTCACCTGCGGCATCATTGAGAACACCACCGTAGTGGCACATCATCCGCACGCCCTGGGCGCGGCAGATATCCACCGCCCGCTGGATGCTGCTGCCGTCGCCTCCGGGGCCGATCTCGGAGGGGTAGGACATTACGCCGGCATGACCACTGCCCCCCACACCGGCTAACATCGGGTTCGTCTCCTGCAAGTCACGCTCTGAGCCGGCTGACAAAAGCATCACCAGCCCGCTGCGCAGCCACGGGAACCGTGGTGATTCATTTTCGGTTACTTGTTCTGACATTCTAAGTTCCTTTCAGTGTGTCGGCTTACAGCCTTACGGAACTGCACGACACGCTTGAGTCTTCGCCACTCAATGTCGTAGACCTCTCTAGTTGAGACTGTTACTAAAGATACCTGATAAATGCGGGAAAGTGTAATCCCCAACGCTTATGCGTGGAGGGCAGACTATTCTCGCGGCCTTACTGATATTCGGCTTAGGCCAGTTCGGCGCCCGTGGTGGTACAAACCAACTGGCCATGCTTGACTCCCCGGCTGGCAATAAGCCGGTCGGCAATGGCTCTGATTACATCACCCGGTCCCCTGACAATAATGACTTCAATGCAGTTATGCTCATCCAGATGCACGTGGGTATTACAACAGATATTAGCAGCGTGCTCATGCTGTACGTGGGTGAGGTGGTGTTCAATGTCTGAGGTATGATGGTCATAAACCAGAGTTATAGTGCCCACCACTGGCGTGTGCGGAAGTTCCCACTGCTGCCTGACCAGGTAGTCGCGGACCAAATCGCGCACGGCCTCCGAACGATTCTTATAGCCGGCCTGCTCTATCTGCTTATCAAAGGCCTGCAACAAGCTGGCATCCATCGAAACACCAAAACGTTCGAGATTGCTCATCAGCGGTACCCCCTGTCCAGTTAATGCTATCTATAGAGCATATCACCATTTGCCGCTTCCGGCAAGCCTGCCGTTAGCGATTCTAGCCCAGAGTCAATCCTGGTCAATTTTCGCCTGGCTAGTCTCTGTGGTATAATGGATTAGATGCGACAACTAAACTGCGGGTCGTTGACTCCCGCCAAGGAAGGAACTGTCATGGCAATAACAGCGCGAGTATTAACGAAGATAGAACTGCCTGAAACGGTAGAAATTGAAATTGAGGATAGTATTCGGGGCGAGAAAGTTGTCTGGACCATAGATTTCGCCGAGTGTCTGGCAGAGCTATCAGAACTAGGGACGGTTGACCTTGAGGAAATTGACCCGGCCGAGCTTGTAGGCATGGCTTGTGCGCTGGCTAAGCACCGGGCCGTTGACCAATACCTGATGTCCATCGGGGTAGATCCCCACGCGCACCTGGAAAAAGTGGAAGAGCTGCCCCACGACCCCCTTGGTAGTGAGTTAGACATCTAGGGGGGGAGCCCATATATTCCGGCTGCGGGCTAGAGGAGATGCTTATGTCCGACTACTGCGTTCCCCTTGCGAACCCTTTACCTGATGCGCCGGCTTTTATTCGGTGCCTAAAGGGGGAAGAAATACCGGAAAAGCCGCCGATGGTCGAGTACTTAGTGGACGAGGTACTTATGCGCCCCATTATCACGGAAATGCTGGGCCGGCAGTGGGTGCCGGCTCCGGCGGGCGGTACGCAGGAGACAGCGTCGGCCCGGGCGTCTACGGAACCCGCATACTGGGATAATTTCATCGAGCTATGGTACCGAATGGGCTATGACTTTGTTCGTCTGGAACTGTCGCTGATGTTTGCTGCCCATCACCTACTTACCGCGGACACCGCTGGGGCATCGGATGGGGACCGAGCCTGGGCCAATGAGCATCAGGGAACTATAGCTAGTTGGGACGATTTTGAACGGTATCCCTGGCCCTGCGTGGCGGATGCCGACTTCTTCGCCTATGAGTATGTTGATGCCCATCTGCCCGATGGCATGGGCCTGATATGCTGCCACGCCGGCGGCATCGGCGAGCATCTTACCTGGATGATGTCCTACGAGGGCCTTTGCTTTGCTCTGCATGATGACCCGGAACTGGTCACTGCCGTCAGCAATCGCATCGGCAGCCTGATGGAGCAGTATTACCCGCGCTTGTTGCAACTTGACAACGTGATTGCCATATTCCCGGGCGACGATATGGGGTTTCGTACTCAGACCCTTATCGCGCCGGAGGATTTACGAAAATATATCCTGCCCTGGCACCGCCGATTTGCGCAGATGACCCACGAGGCCGGCTTGCCCTATTTCCTGCACTCCTGCGGTAATGTGGAGGCTGTAATGGCGGACTTGATAGAGGATGTGGGCATAGACGGCAAGCACTCTTTTGAAGATGCAATCATTCCCATCGGGGAATTTCAGCGACGCTACGGCGACCGGATTGCCGTCCTGGGCGGGGTGGATATCCACAAGCTGGCCTCATACCCGCCGGAGCAGTTCCGCGATTATGTGCGCGCGGTAATCAATGAGTGTGCGCCCCGAGGCCGTTTCGCCGTAGGCTCAGGGAATTCGATACCCAGCTACATTCCTATGGAAAATTACCTGACGATGCTTGATGAGGCGCTACGTTAGGCGACGGGGAGGGTAAAAGTATTGGACAAAACAGCATCAATAGTAGTATGATAAGGACTGAAGTATTCTCAACGGTAAAACCAGTTAATCGTCGAGCGCCGATTGCGCCTTTAGCGAAAAAATCGCACGAGTAGACATAGTACTAGTACATTGTAGCAACTATTATCAGGTAAGAGTTGGCGATTATCGTGATAAAAGGCCTACGCTCCAAGTTATACTATTTAACCCCTGCTCAGGCAACGCCCCGAAACGAATTGCTGGCCCTGGTGGCTACTGTATTAAGTGCGGGCGTCGGCATCGTGCAATATCGAGCCCAAGACCGAACCACTGCTAGGATGGTGCAGGAGGCCGAAGCGCTGTTGCATCTTACCAGACGTGCTGGGGTGCCCCTGATTATTAATGACCGGGTGGATGTAGCCCTGGCCGTGGGCGCCGATGGCGTCCACATCGGCCAGGAAGACATGTCTCCCCCTTATGCCCGCCGGCTATTGGGTCCCTATGCTATCATAGGCGTAACTGCGCCCGAGGTAGCGCTGGCCCGGCGGGCGGAGCAGGTGGCGACCTATATTTCCTGCGGCCCCGTCTTTGCCTCCCCGACAAAACCGGATAAACCACCGGTCGGCCCGGCGGCAGTTCAGCAGGTGCAGAATGCTGTTTCGCTACCCGTCTGTGCCATCGGCGGTATCAACGAGGAAACTATATATCAGCTTGCCGAGGTCAATCCGGCCCTGGTTGCAGTCGCTTCTGCTATCAACGATGCGCCCCATCCGGGTCGGGCGGCCCGGCAATTAGTTGAGTTATGTGAGGAAGTCATTCCTCATATTGGCTTCGGCGTCTGATTTATCAGTAGTTAAACTACAGAAAAGATATGGTGAGAGGGTGATCAGCTATGCTCCGGGGTTTGTTAATCTGCATAACAGTGGGGGTACTGTTATCCATCACTGTCGGGGTTAGCGTCAGTGAGGAATTTGCTGCTCACCGCCCCGCCCTGGGCCTGCCAGGTAGTGGGGGGATGATAAGTGCGGAAGGCAGCCTGGACGTGGCCGGCGTCAGCCAGATGAACATCCCCGTGGCTTATACCCTTCACCAAAAACAACGCTGTTGGGGACTGTTTTGGAGCGACGATGAGGAATCTGATGACATTACGGGCCTTCTGAGCCTGTCGCTGGGCCGGTCCGAGCCGGGCCACGGCTTATCAATTACCGGATTGATTATGGAACGCGAAGGGCTCAGCGGAGCTATCCAGAAACAGTTGTGGGCCGAAACTGGTAAGTGGCCAGCGATAGCTGTCGGATTTTATGATGTGACTGACCGCGTGGACCGCGGAGGATATGTAGTCGCTACCCGACAACTGGGCGGGGCGCGACGCCGCCAACTGGAGTTAGGATGGCCCCCGGATGAAGTCAGTGCCGTCTCCGCTGACGACCCTCGCACGTGGGGCCAAGTGATTATCTCCCCTGAGCCGCGTGGGCCTGCCCCGACCTTGCCTGCGGCGCGGCACCTGCTGACGGTTCCGCTGCTGCCCTCGACACCCCGCTTAGACGGCGTTATGGGTGTAGGGGAATGGGAGGAGGCGGCGGCTCAGGTCCATCATTTTGCCCCAGGCGAAGAAATGATGGTGATGGCTGGCCATGATGAGCTTCATCTCTATGTATGCCTTAGTGGCCCATCCGACCACGGCTTGGGAGCCGGGTATGCAGCGGAATTGCTCTTAGAGGTGCCGCAGCGGGGGGTGGCTGAACTCAATCAATCTCACCGCCGCTACGCGGCGGAGGTTGTTCGCGCCGGCGAAACGGTCAAGTCCTTCAGCCAGGGACACCAGGGAGAATGGGTAAGGCCCGGCGAAAGTGGTGATGGAGCCTCAGTCTTCTCAGCGGTGGCCTCCGGCGGCGGGGATGGAGCCTGGCGGTGGCCGGTGTTCGAGTTTGCCGTGCCTCTGGCCGAGTTGCGGGCCGGCGACGGCCAGTTGACGGCTCTGGGCTTTGCTGCCCGCATAAGCCTGCCTGCCGGCGGTGCCCATCAGGCCGGGGCGCGAAAGTCCGCTGATATTGTCCGCTTCCCGGCGGGTCGCAGTTCCTACCGCAGTCCTTACAATCACGTATTCCCCACTCGCCCCGACCTATGGGGAACGGCGGTCTTTGGGGACGTCCCGCTCACCAGTAGCACCGTTTCGGTTACTGTCATTAGCGAGGATGTCCAGGTTGACGGACAACTCAATGAGTCGGCGTGGCAGCAGGCCGCGGCGACAAGTTATACCGTCTTTGGTGATGCGACTCAGACAGTCCGCGTGCTGGCCGATGATCATTATCTATATGTAGGCGTGCGCTGTCAGATGAATCGTGGTCAGCAGACCCGCCGGCGGTGCGAGGTATACCTAGATCCGCTGGGGGACGAGGGGTGGGTGCCCCGGGCTGATGACCGCCTGTACCGTTTCGATGAAGCTACCAGGGAGACTGAGTGCTTTCAGTGGGCTGATGATTCCTGGAGTGCGCCACGAGCCTCACGATTCACAGCCGCTGGCCATAGCAGCATTGAAGACAAGCAAATGATTGATACTTATGAGTTCGCTATTCCTCGTAGGGAGCTAACCCGGCCGGCTGCCGACGCGCGACTTGGGCTAGCCGTGCAAACGCAATATGAGGCCCGTCCCGCGCCTCGATTTGTGGAACAGATGCCCGCTAAGGCTTACTTGACGGCGGGGTGGGGAGGAGGGCCCTTCTCCGGTCATGGCTTTGCCGGTCTATCGCTGCGAGCCGGCGACGGGGCGCGGGGAATTGTAGAATATGATGGCGAGGGCTTCAATCTGGGATATATCACCAGACCCTCGGGTAGCAAGTATAACCTGATGCTGGGGATACGTAACTTCGCCGGCTATTATGACAGCCGGTTTGTTGTGGGCCTGAGCCAGCGGAGCGAGTTCTAAGTAACCACCGCTTGACCGCTTTCCTGCCGTACCACTACCATTTGCCGCTCAGTAATCAGACAGGAGCGTTTCGAACATCTGATTGGCGACTTGGGGGGACTCCACTCGCGTAATCAACCAAAGGCCTTCGGGCGGCAGACTATGCATCAACTCGTTCATCTCCTGCACAGTCAACTTGCCGTGAATTATGGTAGGCTTCTGGCTCTGGATTTTGGCGATGACAGGAATGAGTTCTGCGGCTGGTGGCCCGTCCACGTCAATAGTGAACTCCACGGCAGGCAATTCGGAGATTGTCGCAATGGTATCAACGTGTTGCAGGTAGCTAGAATGTATATGCAGTGAAGGGAAATCGAAGCTAGATATGATTCGGTGGTGTGCGGGGAGGAGAAACTCACAGAAAAGCTCGGGCGAGATCAGTCCCATTGCATCCTCCTGAGTCTCCAGGGATATTCCGGGCGCCCAGACTCCTCGGAACGCGCCGCAGTATCCGCCATGAAACTCCGGAATGAGGTTGAATTGAGCTTGGGTGACTTCCAGCCAGACATCCACAAGCGCGTCAATCACCTTACGGACCTCATCGGGGTGGTCGAAGAAATCCAACAGTCCGCCAACCGGCCCTCTCATGGCGGTTAGGATGTCCAGGGGACCACTCATGAAAGGCACCCCCACCGGATAACGGCCATCAGCTTGTGCCACGAGCTTGGTGGTGAACTCCAGTAGCTTTTGGAGCCAGGGATTATCCGGCGAGAGGCACAGGTCAGGGACATCGCGAATATCGCCTACAAATGGTTCATTCCAGAGGGCTTGCTCGTCGGCTCGGATCGGACAACCCACTATCGCCTCCATCCAGGAAAGCCCAAAAAACGGTAAAGAGCCCCAAACCTGATCGCCGGCCATTTCCTGGCTCTCGCGGTATTGACGATCATATTCCCCTAGGAAGGCCTCTACCTCGAAGTCCTCTGGCGTTAGGCATCGGTCGGTTGGGATTGAGATAGACGCAAATTCTTCCCGACAGAAGTAGCGAGCAGTTGTAAACCCTATGCAGGGGCGGTCGGTGTCTTCTCGATTCCAAAACGCTCGATGCCTGTTCAGAGTGTCTTCCAGTGCTCTCCGTATCACCGGAGGTTCCTCCTATTCCTGATTAGGCATATCATGAAGCCCTGACACTGTAGCTTGGGCAATTACCGCGTGGCCAGTTAAACTGGGGTGCACGGGGTCGCCATGTAGAACCTCTGCACCCTGATGACTGATGATCTGTTGACCAATCTGGTGAGTGCGAATTAGCCGAGCGCCAAACTGCTGGGCTAAATTGTGGACAGCAGCGATATATTGGGGAAGCAGCTCGAGGACCTTATGCTGGCATTCATCAGCGCCTGGGGGCGGGGCGAAGTAGAATGGTTCTAGCAGTAAGAGAGAACAGCCAGTCAGATTAATCGCTTGCGCCAGCAGCGACTCGTACCGCTTAGCGTAGGGCGCAGGGCCAACGTCGGTCCGCTGGTCAAACAAGTATTGGTGGCAGTCGTTGATGCCGATGAGCACCGATAGCCAATCCGGCTTCAGTTCGATTACATCTTCCTGCCAGCGGTTCACAAGCTCGCAAGTCGTATCGCCACCTATTCCTCGATTAAAATATTCAACCTGCAATTTGGGAGCCTGCGCTTGGACCAATCCCCTAACGATGGCGACATAACCGTTCCCGTACGGGGCATACTCATCGTGCCGACCACAGTCAGTAATACTATCACCTATAGACACAAAGCGTTGCCCATCCTTCAGCAACAGTGTAGACATTTGGTACCCCTGGAAGACAATTGTAATGTGTGCTGCTTGTCGTTGCCTATTGCGATATTTGTGGCAAACCGTGTAAAGGTCTACGGCAACCCAGGGCCACGGCGTGGGCAGCAATAGCCTCGCCTTGTCCGATAGGCCCCAGACCCTCAGTGGTAGTAGCCTTGACATTGACCTCATCTACGGTGACACCCAGTATCGGCGCGATTTGCTGGCGCATCTGCTCTATGTAGGGCGCCAAGCGAGGTTGTTGGGCGATAATGGTAACATCCACATTGACAGGCTGATAACCACTGGCTCGCAAGAGCTCAACGACCTGGCCGAGCAACTGTTTGCTATCGGCATCTTTGTAGGCCGGGTCAGTATCGGGGAAATGCTGGCCAATGTCCCCCAGGCTAGCGGCACCCAGCAGGGCATCCGCGACCGCATGCAGCACTACATCAGCATCCGAATGGCCCACCAAACCTTGCGGGTAGGGCACATTGACTCCGCCCAATATCAGGGCCCGTCCCTCCACTAACCGATGGACATCATAGCCGTGCCCCACGTGGATCTGTTGGCTGCCTGCCACCATTGCTTCAGCGCGTTCCCAGTCGGCTTGGCTGGTAATCTTGAAGTTAGCGGGGTTGCCTTCTATGATTGTTACCGGCTGCCCCATTTTCTCCACCAGGGCTGCATCATCGGTAACGTCCCAGCCTTCCTGCGCAGCTCGCCGATAAGCTTCGAAAATCAGCTTAAACTTGAAGGTCTGGGGAGTCTGCGCGCAGTAATATTGGCTGCGATCAACGGTAGTGGTGATTATGCTATTGGCGGCCACCTGCTTGAGGGTATCAGTGACGGGCAGAGCCGCGATCGCAGCGCCCGTTTGGGCGCAGACCCGGACACTGTGGGCAATGAGCTGGGGAGTGACAAAAGGTCGCGCCCCATCATGGATAATTACTATGTCCGGGGGACTACTGCGCAGTGCAGTTAGGCCATTGTACACCGACTCAGGCCGCGTTGCTCCGCCCGTGATGATGTTACTGAGCTTACCAATTTGGGCCTGTTGGCAGAGGTCGCTGGCCTGCTGCTGGTAGCCATCGGGCACAACTAGTAAGGTCTGTTTGACTTGCGTGGTCGCCTCAAAGGCTCGCAGGGACCACAGAAAAAGGGCTGCGCCGCCCAGGGGTAGGAGGGCCTTCGGTAAGCTTGTCCCTAAACGGCGCCCGTGGCCGGCGGCGGCAATCAGACCAATTACTTCCGTCACCGTCGTCTCCGCCGTCTATGCTCGGAGATAGACTCGCCTGCCAACAGGGTACGACCTTTTTCCGTGATCGACGCAAATATCATCTTGCCCGCCGTAGTCTGCAAAACGCTGGTCACCTCTACCAGTACCATTCTTCCGACGAAATCTCCCGCCCCTTCCACCACCACCATAGTACCGTCATCCAAATAGGACACCCCTTGCCCAGATTCCTTGCCCTCTTTAACTATGGTCGCAGTAATCTCCTCCCCAGGAAGGAATACCGGTTTCAGAGCGTCGGCCAGCTCATTAACAATCATTACCCGCACTCCGTGCAACTTGCCAATTTCATTAACACTGTAATCGTTAGTGATAATGGCTGTGTCCTTGGCCCTGGCTAGATTGACCAGGCGAGTATCCACCTCGTCATAGGGGGCGTCCTCGATAGTATAGTCATCAAAGATCACCACTTGCGTTTTATCATCACTTTTGAGCTTGTTGAGGATATCTAGCCCCCGTCGGCCGCGCTCCCGCTTGAGTTTATCTGAAGAGTCAGCAACATGACGTAGCTCCTGCAGAATGAAATCCGGTATGTACAGCGGCCCCTCAAGGAATCCGGTGGCCGCAATATCAGCGATGCGCCCGTCAATAATGATGTTAGTATCCAACATTTTTGGACAGGCCCGTTGCCGGACGTTCAAACCCGTAATATCGCTGGGACTAGCCAAGCTAGGAAAGACATAAACTATTTGCGTTTTGGCACTCATGGCAAACCCTATCCCCAGCACAATCCCGGCTACACTGGCAAATATCTTGATCGGCAGGCCAAAGCCCCCAAAGTCGCCTAAGGGCACGGTGATAAGGATAGCCACTACGAGGCCCAAGATCATTCCCGCTGCCGTGGCGGCTTTATCCAGCAGTGACACCCGCTCCCAGCGATTAACCCAGGTAACGACCTTGCGGAAGGAAAAAACGGCAAATAGAAAGCCCAATAGTCCCCCCACCGTTACTATTCCTATGTGAAATAAGATGGGCGAGTCGGCCGTCTCGAAAAACCGCCGCTCCAGACTGGCGGCAACCAAATGACCAATGATCACTCCGACCAGCACAACTGCCGCTACGAATAATGACCACAAACCTCTAAGAACAAGCATAGTAAACCACTCCTCCCTCCCGGTCTTTCGGCCCGACCGGGAGTTTATGTGTGTATGATTTTACGGCTCATCTCTCCTCTGTATATGGTTAACACGTTATCCGCTCAATTAGTTCGCTGATATATTGTACCTTATCTGCTGGCGTTTTATCAAGGTTCACTCGCCCACTCCTGGTACTCCCCCCACGAGAGCTATCCATCCTGGTACCGTCTCAGTTCCCAGGATCCGGTAAAATTCCGGCGATTACGACAAAGGAAGGGCAAGGCCCAGGAGCCTCACCCTTAGTATTACTGGCACGTTAGCAGCCCCCCGCCAGCGCTACTAGTCACACTGACTGTAGCCGCAGTCGTGGCAGGTCAGGCACCCACTTTCATGATACAGCGGCCCACCACATTCTGGACAAGCTCCGACATGGCCGAAGCTTATGCCATTGAAATCTATACTCAGTTGGGCTTCTTCGGACAGTACCGTCCGCTCCAGCGCCCTGGCAAAGGCGTCCGCGCAGGACAGTATTTTGCCGCCGCCCTTTTCCCAGGCGGGCATATGACAACTGATGCCCTTAAGCTGCTTGACGATATGTATAGGGCTTATCCCGGAACGGAGGACCAACGATATTAAGCGGGCGAGGGCTTCGGTTTGTGAGGCGACACAGCCGCCCGCCTTGCCCATATTACCAAATACCTCAAAGGCACGACCCTCTTCGTCAAAATTCACAGTAATATACAGCTTCCCACAACCGGTCGTTATATTTCTGGTTATGCCGGTAACCACTTCGGGGCGGGGTCGAGGTGCCACCTGTTGCCCCTCCTGAGCCTGTTCGGTCTTACCCGTAGTAAGTACCTGGCCTTCCCGACTGCCATCCCGATACATGGTTACTCCCTTACAACCTAGACGGTAGGCCAGCATATAGACCTTGGCCACCTCCTCCACGCTCGCCTCGTTGGGGAAATTAACGGTCTTGGAAACCGCGTTATCTGTGGCTTCCTGGAAGGCGGCTTGAATGCGGATATGCCATGGAGGAGGGATGTCGTGGGCAGTTAGGAATAATTGCCGCACGTCAGCAGGCACATCCTCAATTCCCTGCAAGCTGCCCTTGGCCGCAATTTGTTTGATTAGTTCGGGTGTGTAGAACCCCCGCTGCCGGGCCACCTGCTCAAACAAGGGATTGACCTCCACGAGCTCATCGCCATCCAGTACATGCCGGGTGTAGGCGATAGCAAATAATGGCTCGACCCCGCTGGAGACTCCCGCGATAATGCTGATACTGCCGGTAGGGGCTATGGTAGTGATAGTAGCGTTGCGCAGTCGCTTACCATTTTCCTCGGAACTGTAGATGCTCTTCTCCCAATTGGGAAATACGCCGCGCTGCTGAGCTATCTTTTCCGAGGCCTGTTGGCCCTTCTCCTCAATAAAACTCATAAGCTGTTTGGCAGTTTCCACGGCTTGCTCGGAGGCATAGGGTATGCCCAGGTGAATGAGCATATCCGCAAAGCCCATTATCCCCAGACCAATTTTGCGATTGGCCTTGGTGATCTGCTCGATTTCCGGCAACGGGAACTTGTTCATATCAATGACGTTGTCCAAAAAGCGCACCGCCACTTCCACTGTCTCGGCCAGCTTATCCCAGTCAATCTCCCCCTGACCAATCTCACCGGTGACCATTTGGGCCAGATTCATTGAGCCTAAGTTGCATGACTCGTACGGCAGCAGCGGCTGCTCGCCGCAGGGATTGGTGCTTTCAATATCGCCTAATTCGGGAGTGGGATTATCAGCATTTATCCGTTCCAGAAATATAATGCCGGGGTCGCCGTTGGCCCAGGCATGTTCGGTTATCTTATCGAAGACTTCCCGGGCGGGCAGAGTATTAAGTACTTCATCAGTGCGCGGGTTAATTAGGTCGTAAGTGTCATCATTGACTACTGCTTCCATGAACTCGTCGGTAACCATGACTGAAATGTTGAAGTTGGTGAGTTTGGTAGGATCACTCTTGGCGTCAATAAATTCCAGTACATCCGGGTGGTTCACGTGCAGCACGGCCATGTTTGCTCCCCGCCGAGTGCCTCCCTGCTTGATGGCATCGGTAGCCGCATCGAAGACGTTCATAAATGACACCGGGCCTGACGAGACCCCCTTAGTCGAGCTGACTATGTCGTCCTTAGGCCGCAGCCGCGAGAAGGAAAAGCCGGTGCCGCCACCACTTTTGTGAATCAGGGCAGTGTTCTTTACCGCCTCAAAAATACTCTCCATTGAGTCTTCAATGGGGAGCACAAAACAGGCCGAAAGCTGCTGAAAGGGCCGACCGGCATTCATAAGCGTAGGACTATTGGGGAGAAACTCCAGGCGAGTCATTAGGTCATAGAACCGCTCCTCCCACTGCTGTACCTCGGCCTCCGAAGCACCATGTTGCCGCTCGGCCTGCGCAATATTATGCGCTACCCGCCGGATCATGTCCTCCGGCTTTTCTGTGGGCCGGCCTTCGTCGTCTTTCTTTAGGTAACGGCGCTCCAGAACCGTCAGGGCATTCTGAGTGAGGTCCAATTCCGTAGCTGAAGGCGCTGATTCTGTGGTTGCCATTTACATCTACCTCGCCGACGTTGGATGTAGAGGACTGAGTTATTAAGGTAGTCCGGTTTACCGAGACTCCTGAGGTGTCGGAAGTTAATAAGTTTAGTCTAGTAATCCTAGACAGACTTTTACTATACCCTAATGCGCTCCCCCTGTCAAGACCCTATCTTTGGGGCTTTCTAACCGGCTTGGGCAGCCGCTTCACTGGCCTCCTCAGCAGCTTCTCGCACGACCTTAGCCACCGCTGATACGTGGGCATCTTCGCTCGGCGTTACTACCTTGACTCCTTGAGCACTTCTGCCGGTACGGCGAATATGTTCGACGGGCACGCGTATCAACACGCCATTGGAGCTTATGCACATTATTTCATCCTCATCATCTACGACCTGCACCCCGATCACTGGGCCCGTTCTATCAGTTACGCTCAGCGTGAGCACCCCTTGAGTAGCGCGGCCATGTCGGCGGTACTCGGAAAGTGCCGTCCGCTTACCCAGACCTTTTTCACCGACCACCAGCAAATCTCGCTTATCTTTTGGATCTACTATGGCAGTGCTGACGACCTCATCCTTGCCGACCAACTTGATCGCATTGACCCCGGCGGCATTGCGCCCCATCGGCCGCACTTTTTTCTCGCTAAAGCGCAGGGCCTTACCGTTGCGGGTAACCAGCATAACATCCTTCTTCCCATCCGACCACATTACCCACTTCAATTCATCGCCCTTGTTCAATTTGAGGGCGATTAGGCCCTTGCTACGCAGGGAAGTATCGTACTCAGACAGCTTGGTCTTCTTTATCTTCCCCAGCTTGGTGACCATCACCAGGTACCCGCCTTGCTCGTAGTTGTGGACCGGTATCGTGGCGGTAATAGTCTCCGCTGACTCCAGGGGCACCAGGTTAATGATCGGGATACCGCGCGCGGTCCGCGAGGCAATCGGCACCTGATAAGCCTTCAGCCGATACACCCGGCCCTGGTTAGTAAAGCACAACAACAGATGGTGAGTCGTGGCGACAAAAACATCCTGAACGCTGTCCTCCTCCTTCTTACTCAGCGCCAGAATCCCTTTACCTCCCCGTCTCTGCACCCGGTAGGTGTCCAGGGGCAAGCGTTTAACATAACCATCGCGGGTTATGGTTATGGTCATATCCTCCTGGGCGATGAGGTCCTCCATATTGATCTCCTCGGCCTCGGAGGGAATAATGCGGGTGCGTCGTTCATCGCCTAACTCCCGCTTGATGGCGCGCAGTTCCTTCTTAATCACGCCGGATTTCGTCGTTTCCGATTTTAGGATTCCCTCATACTCAGCAATATCGGCCTGGAGTTGTTCGTATTCGCTATTAAGCTCCTCCGCCGACAGCCGGGTAAGTCGACCTAACTGCATATTCAGTATCTCGTCAGCCTGAATCTGGGTAAACCCAAGCTCAGCCACTAGCCCCTCGCGGGCGGCGGTGCGATTTGCGCTGCCCCGGATGAGTTTAATCACCTGGTCAATAATGTCCAGCGCCTTCAGGAGGCCCTCCACAATGTGGGCGCGCGCTTCGGCCTGCTTCAGCAGAAACTGCGTACGCCGGGTGACGACCTGCCGCCGATGGCTGAGGAACTGGGTGAGCATTTCCTTCAGCCCGCACAGCTTGGGCACGATCTGCCCACCTTCGGTGGGCACGAGGGCCAGAGCGTTGACGCCGAAGTTGGTGCGCATTTGCGTGTGCTTGTACAATTGGTTAAGTATGACTTGCGGATTGGCCTCGCGCCGCAGCTCAATCACAATCCGCATCCCCTTGCGGTCCGATTCGTCGCGCAGGTCCGAGATGCCCTCTATAGTCTTCTTCTCGCAAAGCTGAGCAATCTGTTGCATCAGACCGGCGCGGTTCACCTGGTAGGGCAGCTCAGTGACGATAATCCCATCGTGGCTGCGATCCAGCGGCTCGATGATCGCCCGCGCCTGCATCGTGACCGAACCCCGACCGGTCTCAAAATACTTCCTGATTCCACCTATCCCCAGTATCAACCCGCCGCCGGGGAAATCCGGCCCTTCCATGTGCTTCATCAGCCCCTTCACATCCAGGTCGGGGTCATCTAGCAGCGCCACCGCTGCATCCACTATCTCCCCCAGATTATGCGGGGGTATGTTGGTAGCATAGCCTACCGCAATACCGGCAGCGCCATTGCCTAGTAAATTGGGGAAGCCTCCGGGCAACACGGCTGGCTCTTCGGTGTTCTCGTCGTAGGTCGGCTGGAAATCAACCGTGTCTTTATCCAGGTCCTCCAGCATGGCCATAGCGATAGGGGAGAGGCGCGCCTCAGTATAGCGGGCCGCCCCTGCCGGATCGCCGTCCATAGAGCCGAAGTTGCCCTGGGGGTCCACCAGCGGATAGCGCGCCGCGAAGTCCTGGCCCATCCGCACCAGCGCATCATATATTGACGCATCCCCGTGGGGATGGTAAGTCTTCATCGTCTCGCCGACGATGGCCGCGCATTTGGAATGGGGCCGGTCGGGCGTGAGGCCATCGTCATTCATCGCCAGCAAGATACGCCGCTGGGAAGGTTTAAGGCCGTCCCGCACATCGGGCAGCGCCCTTGCCATAATCGCACTCATGGCAAACTGCATATACGAGGAGGTCATCTCCTCCTGCAACTCTATTGGTTCAACTGTTCCTATGTCGGTAGTGGTCTCTTCTGCCATATCTAACTCCTATAAAGTCTTACATATAGACTCAATGCTGTCTTAACCCGAGAATGCTGAATGCTCAAGGTCTGGCCCGCGGACTACTCCTCGCCCTCCAGGGTCATCTTGCCGCCTTCCCAGGTGCCGACAACCTCTCTCTTGCTATTGTAGAACGTGCAGTGGGGTTCACCCTCTACCAAACCTATCACAGCCCGTAGACGGCCCTCCGCATCATGTAGTTGGAGTGCTGGATTACCGTCCACCGCAGCCAACATTGAACCCTCTTCCACTAAACGCAATACCACACGTGGGGTATGCTGGGCATCAAAGAAGACGAGCGTAGGTTGTCCTGGGCCAATTACACCCAGGGTAACGCCCCCTTGTTGTTGTTCATCATAGAGCACGAGCGCCGGCGTTCCGGTCGCCGTACTCAAATGAGCACATTCCCTATCCTTATCGTCTACCAGGATAAAGCTCTGCGCAGCGACTGCCTCTTGAATCAGCGCAACTGGGTGACCTTCCTTATCGCACAAAACAGAAGGTTCGGAACGCCCCGTTTTCTCGCCAAGCAAGGCGATAAGCTCGGCGGCCAGTTCTGCTCGTCTGCGCTCGGCCTGCTTGCCGACTAACAGCCCCACGGCGGCACCCGCGACCGCCACTGCTACAATTATCAGCCAAACCCATTTTTTGCTCATTGCAACACCTCCTTATTAGTCTAACCGCCTCTTGCTAACGTCTGCATTGCTTTCTTCTGTCGTTGTTGTCTGTCGCGATTACCTTACCCTGCGAATACCACGTGACGTATGCGTATCATACGAATGGCCGTAAAGCCTTATTGCAATGCTCTAGAAGCTCCCCGATACCCTCGGGTGTGAACTGGCCTTTGACAAAATTCACATTGGCCGAGGGAATAGGAGAGAGACGATACCGAAACTCCGATTCACTAGCGACGTCCGATATTGCTATGATTTCAAGATGTGAATTGTACTCCAGCGCCTCGGCAACCGCCGCCTTAATATGGTCATCTCCAAACCCATATCCAAGAAAGATGAGAACCTTCGCGTTATCCAGGCAACGCAAGAAATACCGGTATTCGGTCCAGTAAGGATCCTTGAATGGACGCTTATGCTTCGAGGGCCATATAACAGCCCGGTCCCAACTGGGACGGTCTTTAGCGGGCTGTCCATTTCGGTCAAAGTATATATACGCCGGCGCGTGTGGCACGTGTGGCATATCGTCTGAGTCGGGTTTCTCCCATGCCACGCATCCATGTAGCCTAAATACCCATACATATTCCTTATCGTCGTCTGGCTGCCAAGTGGACAGACGCTTTGTGATCCAAGGATAGGCGCCAGGAAGGTTGCGATGGAAGGCATCCTCGATGTAGATATGGTGAGTCTGCTCAAGCTCTGATCTCAAGTGTTCAAAACTAATGTCATAGTTAGTAGTAAAAAGCGGAATCACATATCCCTTGCCCGGATGTATTGAATTGAGAAAGTGAGCCCAGCACCAAGCGGTTTGCCACTGGCCGACGCGACGGGGCGGCGGGGTTCCAAACACCTCAATTATTTGGTCCTGGATTAGTCTCTGAAGTGCCTGGGCATAATCCCCAGTTCGTGTGTCGGGGCTGATAGTCGCCTCACCAAATTCGCTGTAATAGAACCGTGAAGAATGAGAGATTTCCTCAAGGAGGTCATAGATTTCCTCGAAGTCGGATTGTCCGTTACCATGGGCTTGCACGGCGTGCCAGAGCTCCTGAGCTAAACTACCCATCTCGCCCACTTTCTCATTAAGGTGCTCTAAGAATTTCGCAGAGGTCAGCTACCCTAAGTGTGCCGACGCCCCCGCCCCTGCGAAAACTATTACTGGCGCGTTTGTGATTGCTTCTGACATACCCCTATTCTCCTAACGACATTTCACTTCGCGGGCCCCGCTAGTCGCTGATACGGCCGCGGCAGGCGGGCTAGTAGGCGGTCCAGGGCCAGGATGCGCAGGGTGCACTTGTACAGAAAGCGCAAACCGATGCCCAGGGTGACCAGCCAGTTGATAACGAAATTACGCTGGGGCCAGTAGTGCTTGCGGTACATCAGCCACATCCCCCGGTGCATATCCCACAGTTGCCGCAAGGTCAGCAAGCCCATGGTCTGGCCGCCATAGTGAATAGCCTCCGCCTCGGCTACCAGCCACACTTCCCAGCCGGCCTCATTTATCCGCCAGTTCAAGTCATGGTCACAAAAGTTTATCGGAAACCGCTCATCCAGCCCCCCAACCCGCTCCCAGCACTCCCGCCGCATTACATAACAGGTAGTGCCGATAGACTGGGCCGGCTGGGTCTGGTTGTAGTCAAAATCATCGGCATAATAGCGCCGCGTCCAGGGATTGGCGGGCCACAGCCGATGCAGGTCAACCGACTGCGCCAGAGCCGTCGTCAAATCAGGAAATCGACGTACACATGGCTGGATGGTGCCGTCCTCATTGCGCAGCCGGGGACTGGCAGCGCCGGCCAGCGGATGCTCGTCCAGAAATTGCACCAACTGCCGGAAAACGTCCGGCTCCACGACTACATCGTCATTCACCAACGCCACATACCGCCCCTCAGCTAACCGCGCGCCTTGATTGTTTGTAATGGGATAAGATTGTTTACCGTTATTTTCAATAAGCCGTACCTGCGGGAATTGCTGTCTAATCTGCTCCGCCGTGCCATCACGAGACGCATCGTCCACGCAGATTACCTCCAGGTTAAGCCCGTCGCTAGCCGCATAGACCGACTCCAGGCACCGCTGGAGCATATCCCCGCCGTCGGCGGTAACAATGACAATGGACAGATCAACTGTTTGCTGAGCCATTGAACTCTCGTTCTGTAGGACGGGCGTCTCGCCCGTCGTACCAAGTCGCTATGACCGGCGCAGACTGCCTCACCCCCAGCCCCTCTCCGTCCCAGAGAGGGGAGAAAAGTGAGAGGCGCTCTACGCCCACAGGTCTATATTCTGGGTCTGACGGGCGTGATTAGCGATGAAATTACGGCGGGGCTCCACCTGATCTCCCATAAGGATGGAGATAATCCGGTCGGCCTCTTTAGCCTGCTCGAGGGTTACCAGGCGCAGGATGCGATTCTCCGGCGACATAGTAGTCGTCGCCAGGTCATTAGCATCCATCTCGGCCAGGCCCTTGAACCTAAACACTGTGCTGCGGCGGCGCCCCAGGCGCTCCTGCAGTTCTTTCAGCTCATCATCATCCAGAGCATAGTAGGTATCCCGGCCACTCTTTACGCGGTACAGAGGTGGCTGGGCGATGTAGAGGTGACCCTCGTGAATGAGCTGCTGCATATATCGGAAAAAGAAGGTCAGTATCAGAGTGCGAATATGAGAGCCGTCCACATCAGCGTCCGCCATTATTATGATGCGGTGGTAACGGAGCTTGGTCAGGTCAAACTTGCTGGTGGATTCCATTTCGCCGTTGGACTCGCTATTACCGTCGCTGTGATTAGCGATACCCGTGCCAAGCGCCGTAATCATAGCGACGATCTCAGCGTTATCCAAAATCTTATCCAGCCGGTGCTTTTCGACGTTGAGTATCACCCCGCGCAACGGCAGTATGGCCTGATGGCGACTGTCCCGAGCCTGTTTAGCATTCCCGCCGGCTGAGTCACCTTCCACCAGAAATAACTCACATTCCTCGGGATTGCGGCTGGAGCAGTCGGCCAGCTTCCCGGGCAGACCCGCCGAAGCGAAAGCCGTCTTGCGTACAGCCTGGGCAGCCCGGCGCGCCGCATCATTAGCTCGGGCAGCTCCTTCAGCCTTCCTGACTATACGCTTGCCGACCGAAGGGCTCTCTTGCAAAAAGTCGGTTAGGCTCTCATAAGCTACCGAGTATACGTGGCCCTCTATCTCGCTGTTACCCAGTTTAGTCTTTGTCTGGCCCTCGAACTGAGGATTCAGCAGCTTCACGGATATTACCGCCGTCATCCCCTCGCGGCCCTCCTCGCCGGTGAAATTACGCTCCTTTTCCTTGCGCAGGCCGGCCGAGAGTGCGTAGTTATTTAATGCCCGGGTCACCGCAGTCTTGAAGCCTGACAAATGGGTGCCGCCCTCCGCGGTGTGGATTGCGTTGGCGTAAGAGATAATGTTCTCGTGGATGCCATCGTTATACTGGATGGCTATCTCTAACTCTACGTCATCCCGCTCATCACTAAAGTATATAGGCTTGTGCAGCGTCGTCTTATCGGCGTTAAGATAGCTGACGTAGGCGGCGATGCCGCCCTTGTTGTGATGGACCTCTTTGCGCTCCTGGCCGGGGCGGCGGTCCTCAAGGGTTATCCGACAGCCGCCGGCCAGGAAAGATAGCTCCCGCAGCCGACTATCAATGGTATCAAAATCAAAAACTATTTCCTCGAAGACTTTGGGGTCAGGAGTAAAGGTTATCTTGGTGCCCTGGCCCTTAGCTTTGCCCTGCTTCTTCACCGGCTTGACGGGTTTGCCCCGCTCGTAGCGCTGGAAATAGCGATGGCCGTCACGGGTTACCTCCACTTCCAACCACTCCGACAGAGCATTGGTACAGGATACTCCTACCCCGTGCAGACCGCCGGATACTTTATAGCGGCTGCCATCAAACTTACCCCCGGCGTGGAGAGTAGAGAGCACTACTTCCAGAGCCGGGCGCTTCTCGCGGGGATGCATGTCAACGGGTATGCCGCGACCATTATCGGTGACTTCAATGATGCTGTCAGGATGGATCACTAC
>JAUWJN010000096.1 GCA_030607655.1 bacterium | reverse complement strand
AGCAGGAGCGCGACCTGGCCCAGCATATTGTTGTGGATGAAACTGCTTCCCATCAGATTGAGTTGGTCATTGACCGCTTGGTAATCGGCGAGGCAACTCGCTCCCGGCTGGCGGAATCGGTAGAGACCGCTCTGGCCGAGGGTGATGGGATAATGATTGCTCAGGGCGAAGATGGTACCGAGCAGGCTTTCTCCACCCGCTTCGCCTGTCCGCGCTGCAACCTGGTATATCCGCAACTCACCCCGCCGGCGTTTTCGTTTAATAGCCCGGCGGGAATGTGCCCGGAATGCCAGGGATTGGGCACCGTAACGGCGGTGGATCCTGACTTGCTGGTGGCTGACCCTAGCAAGTCTATTCTCGCGGGTGCTTTGGAGATTATCGGGGCTGCCAAGACCCGCCATGTGAGCCACATTCTGGAGGGATTGGCCGAGCACTATGATTTTGACCTCCACACCCCTTGGCAGGATTTGCCAGCTTCAGTGCAACGGATAATACTTTTCGGCTCCGACGGCGAGCAGATAACCTTTAGTTATGTGACTGAGAGCGGGCGAGAGTTTACCTATACCAAAGAATACGAGGGGCTGGTGCGGGCCTCGGAGCGCCGACGCGGGCCGCCCGCCGCCGTCAGCTCGGGTGGCCGCAGGCGGCGCAACTCGTCCCCAGATACGGAGCAGTTCGCTAATCAGTTTCTCGCCCCACAGCCCTGTCCGGCCTGTGGCGGGACCCGGCTGCGTCCTGAGAGCCGGTCGGTTAAGGTGGGTAATAAGAGTATCGCCGAGATTACCGCCCTGAATGTGGTAGCGGCGGAGGAGTTCTTTGCCCACCTATCCTTTGCCGGCAGCGACGAGCCGGTGGCCAAGGAGTTGGTGGCGGGGATTCGTAGCCGGCTGCAATTTATGGAAGAAGTGGGCCTGGGCTACCTGACTCTGGATCGGCCCGCCCCTACCCTCGCCGGCGGTGAGGCCCAGCGCATTCGCCTCGCCGCCCAGCTTGGTAGTGGCTTGGCGGGAGTGCTGTATATTCTGGATGAACCCAGTATCGGCTTGCATCCTCGTGACCAGAAGCGGCTGCTGGATATTCTGTTCCGGCTGCGTGACCTAGGCAACACGGTGTTAGTAGTTGAGCACGACCCGGCTACTATTCGCAGTGCTGACTATGTGGTGGAGTTTGGCCCGGGGGCCGCTTTGGCCGGGGGGCACCTAGTTCACACTGGCTCAGTCGAGTCCTTGCTGGATAATTCTGATTCGTTAACCAGTCAATACCTGCGTGGGGTGCGGCAAGTGCCTATTCCTCACCATCGCCGGCCACCCACGGACAAGTGCCTAATGGTGCGGGGGGCCCGCCAGCATAATCTCCAGGACATAGATGTTAGCTTCCCCCTCGGGCTGATTATTTGCGTCACCGGCCTTTCCGGGGCCGGGAAGAGCACCTTAGTGGATGATATTCTGTATCGGGCGCTGCGGCGGCGGCTATATGGTTCCAGCCCACCCCCCGGCGCTCACCGGGCCCTGGAGGGGATTGAACTGGTGGACAAAGTGGTAAATATAGACCAGAGCCCAATCGGCCGCACGCCCCGGTCCAATCCCGCTACATATGTGGGGGTGTTTGCGCCCATCCGGGGACTATATGCTGACACTCCTGCCGCCCGGATGCGCGGCTACCGAGCGGGGCGATTCAGCTTCAATGTCGAGGCGGCCGCTGCGAAGTCTGTAAGGGTCAGGGGGTGCGGCGCGTGGCGATGCACTTTCTGCCTGACATCTATGTGCAGTGTGATGCCTGTGGGGGAACTCGCTACAACCGTGAAACCCTGGATATTCGCTACAAGGGCAAGACTATCGCCGATATTCTGGAACTGACCGCCGCCGAAGCTCTCCAGCACTTTCAGAATGTGCCGCCCATTGCCCGCATCTTACAGACATTATGCGAGGTGGGATTGGATTACATAAAACTGGGCCAGCCCGCTACCACCCTGTCCGGTGGTGAGGCCCAGCGGGTTAAATTAGCGCGGGAATTGGCTAAAGTCGGCACTGGTGATACCCTATATCTACTGGATGAGCCCACTACTGGACTGCACTTCGCTGATATCGAGAAACTACTGGACGTATTGCAGCGGCTGGTGGCGGCGGGCAACACTGTGATTATCATCGAACATAACCTGGACGTAATCAAAGCCGCTGATTATGTTATTGACTTGGGTCCTGAAGGCGGCCAGCGCGGGGGGCGAGTAGTGGCCACAGGTACTCCTGAACAGATTGCCCAGTGTTCGGCTTCCTATACCGGCCAATATCTGAAACAAGTTCTACACCCAGGCTAACCATGCACCAGGTGGCCAGCTAATTATGGCCGACTCAATGGGTAAATTAACTTTCACAGTTTTGGTGCCGAGTTACCGGCGACCACAGTCTTTGCAGCGGTGTCTGGCCGGGCTGCTGGCCGGAACGCGCCTGCCCGATGAGGTGGTAGTAGTGCTGCGTGATGAGGATGCGGAAAGCCAGGAGCAGCTAAGGCAGTGGCTTGACCATAATCAACCGGCCTGTCGGGTCCAACCAACGATAGTCTCGGAGCCCGGGCAGATAGCGGCCATGAACCGGGGACTGCAGGCAGCGCGTGGCGACGTTGTGTGCTTTACCGATGATGACTGTGTCCCCCAAAGGGATTGGTTAGAGCGCCTGGCAGAGCATTATCAGCGAGAGGATGTCGCTGGCGTCGGTGGTCGGGATGTAGTTCACCGTGGCACTGAGATTGTCTCCCAGCCGGCGACAGTAGTGGGCAAGATTACCTGGTGGGGACGGATTATTGGCAATCATCACTATGAGTTTAAGGGCGGCCCCATAGAGGTAGATCATCTCAAAGGCGCTAATATGAGTTTTAGACGAAATATGCTGCGGGAGTTTGACGTGAATTTGGCCAGCGGCTCAAGTTGTCTGAATGATACTGATATGTCGCTAGGGGTACGGCAGCAAGGGGGAAAGCTAATCTACGACCCCCAGGTGATTGTGGACCACTATCCCGCCCCGCGCTTTGGCAAGTCTACGCGACAGACTGAAGCGCTCAGCCTAGTTTACTCCGATAGCCATAACTGGGTATACTGTATGTTAAAATATATGTCTCCCATCCGCCGTATATGCTTCCTGGCCTATGCCCTGGGGATAGGGATGGGCACCCGTTATGGACTGCTTAAGTATCTGGCGGCCCTCCCCACCGGACCGATAGCTGGAACCCGGCAATGGCTGGCCGCCACCCGCGGCAAATTAGCCGCTATACGTACATATCTACAAAGGCCCCGGTCTAGCCGTAGCGCGCGTGACCAGTGAAAGGACGATTACGATAGGCGACGAGGTAACCCGGGCATGGCTTAACAAATACCAGGGCTGGGAAGAGCCCTACCGGACTACTCCGGGTCACATACTTCGCCTGGCCCGGCGCCCGCCCATGGCAACCATTACCAAATGGACGGGATTGGGCCCGGGTAGCTCAGTGATAGAGGTGGGGTGTGGCGGGGGCGCATTCGGACTAGCGCTAGCTGTATTGGGGGCGTCCGTAGTGCTTCTGGACATTGACGAGAATGTCATGGCTTCGGCTCAGGCTAATGTCAAAGCCCTCAGCCGCCGGCTGGGCCGGCAGTTGCCGGTCCAGCTCGTTACCGCAGACCTATTGCACTACGACGGCGAAGAGAAATTTGACATGTGCATCTCGGATGGCTTGATCGAACACTGGCGTGACCCGGAACAGCGACTCACAGTGCTACGCGCCCATGCCGCGCTGGTGGGGCCAGGAGGTTTTGTGGCCGTGACCATACCTAACAACTACCATCCATGGTCGCAGCGCTGGGAGGCCCAGGGCTGGCCGTGGACCAAGTCGGATAATCCGCTGTGCGAGGCGAAGTTGAGTTATCAAGAACTAGCCGGCGAGCTGCAGAGGGCAGGGCTCAGTGATGTTATGGTTGACGGCTACCTGGTCTGGGACACCCTTAGCAAATGGCCCAAGAGCAAGTTAAGGCAGTGGCTGGTAAGGGCACTAAAGCTGATACTGGGTTATGACCGTGTTGGCCCGTGGCCGCTGCCGCGCCGAACTCGCCTTAAATGGGGTACCTGTCTGTTAGGGATCGGCAGGCGTCCGGGATAGCCATATTGGGTACAGACTACCAGCTAGCTAGCGTACCGGCGCTAGGATGGCGATAATGCGCAGAAGCAAACTCTCACAAGCAATGGTAATACTGGTGGGCGGCGGCCTAGCCCTGGGCGTCGCGCTGGGCCTATCACTGTTATGTACTCAGGGACAATTCGTCAAAGCGGGGCTGCTTGTCGCAGGGGCAGCGGTGACCATTGCTGCCTTCTGCTCTCTGGAAGTAGCCCTGATCGCCCTGTTGGCCGTCTGCTTCTTTGATGGCTTTGCCAAGAGCTTAGTTCCCGGGCCGGTTAGCGTCTTGGCCAAGGACTTCCTGATGATTATTGGTCTGCTCAGATGGACGTGGTTAGGAGTGACTTCTCAGCGCTGGGACGCGCTACGAGTACCGCTGATACTGCCCGCCTTTTTGTTTATTGTCTATTGTGCTGCCGAGATGTTCAACACCGAAACCCTCAATTTCTTAGTGGCGCTGGCGGGGTTTCGCGCCTGGGTTATCTGGATCGCCGTCTTTGTGATTAGCTACGAGTATTTGACTACTCGCCAACAAGTTGAGCGCCTGTTAATTGCAATAATGCTAATTGCCTTGGCCAGCGGCATCTATGGTATTGTTCAGTATAATATAGGGTTTGGACATCTACATAGGCTCAGTCCTGATTTCGGTTTCTACACCCGGTTCCGGTGGGGTGAAGGGGTGCGCGCCACCTCCACCCTGGTTAATCCCGGGGCGTTTGGCCAGGCAATGTCCCTGTCAGCAATTTGGTGCATCGGGGCAGTGATCTTTGTGCGGCGGAAGTGGTGGCTGCAGAGCCTGTTTATCCTCACGGCTGCTGTCTGTCTGGTGGGAATGTCTACCAGCGGAGCGCGGGCTCCCCTGTTGGGCCTGGTCGTCGGTGGCGTCAGCCTGTTGGTCCTAGTGCGCCGACCTCAGTTTATAGTCGCCGCCACCATTGTAGGTATTATGGCTATCGTGGTCCTTAATCACTTTGCCGGTGGGGCCTTTGAGGCCCGTTACAATCCGCGCATGGTCAACTACCTTATTGTCACCCAGCGGGCCGTGGGTCCATTCCTGGCTGCTTTACGACAGGCGGCAGGTCAACCCTTGGGCGTGGGGGTGGCGACAGGGACAGGGGTAGGGCGGGGTGCGTCCTTAATCCAGGAGCCTCTGTGGGTTAAGTCCACGGCCGGGGGCATGGTGGAAAGTGAGTACGGTCGAGCCCTCCGGGAATTAGGCTTCCCCGGCGCCATCCTGTTTGTGTGGCTGCTGTACCGCGCCGCAAAGGGCACCGTCAGTGCCTACCTGCGATGCCGAACTCTGGCCGCCCGCTCGCTGACAGCAGCTTGTCTGGGAATAGCCGTCTCTACGATGGCGAGCCTGGCTGTGGGCAGCGCTTTATATCTGGTACCCAGTGGTCCGTTCTTCTGGTTGGCCTGCGCGCTGGCCATGCGGATCCCCCAGATTGAGAGTCAAGAGATGGCAGTCCCGGTTAAGCCGGACTCTGCGGCCGGCTCGGAAAGCTCGTTACTACTGGGCAGACACTAATTCAGAGGGCAGGGCGATGCCAGAACAGTCGTTGAAGATTGCCATTGTTGCTGAACATGTCCACCGCCTCGGTGGTCAGGAACGAGTCCTATCCGAACTGGTACCCCGCCTGTCTCGCCGCCACCACATTGACCTGTTTTGCTTTTCCGCCAGTGATATACCCGCCGAAAATGTAACCGTGCATCGGCTCTGGTGCCCCAGCCAGTCCAGTACCCTGCAAGCTATCTGGTTGGTAATTCTTTCCTATTTTGTCATCCGCCCCCGCCGCTATGACGTAATCCTCTCCCAGGGCGGGAACTCTTTAGTTCAGAACTTTGTGTTGGTGCATATTTGCCATGCCATGCGGGCTAAAGCACTACGCGAGGTCAGTTGGCCATACCAAAAGACCCCCACACTGACGCGATGGTTACTAGGCTTACGTGAGGCCTGGGCGACCTGGATGGAACGCCGCGCTGTACGGCGTTGTCGGGGACGAGTTATGACCGTCTCACAGGTGCTGGTTGATTATCTAGTTGCGCAGCATGGACTAGAGCCCGCCGAGATATCCGTAGTACCTAACGGAGTTGACCACGCCAGCTTCCATCCGGGCCTGAGAGCGAAGTTTCGGCAAGCCGTCCGCGGCGAACTGGGCCTGACCGATGACGACTTCGCTATTCTGTTTGTAGGTGGTCGGTGGCTGGACAAGGGGCTACCGTTCCTGATAGAGGCCGTGAGCCTGATGAATAACCCCCAGGCGCGGTTAATAGTGGTTGGCAGAGGCGACACCAAACTCTTCCGTGCGCTAGCGGCTGATAAGGAAGTCGCGGACCGTGTAATCTTCTTACCCGTTACGGATCAGATAGGTAGATATTATGGCGCCGCGGACTGCTTCGCCTTCCCTAGTCGGGCGGAGGTAGAGGGTTTCCCGCTGGTAATCATGGAAGCGGCCGCCAGCGGTTTGCCTTTGGTTCTGGGGCCAGTGGGTGGGGCTGAAGAATTGGTAGAGGACGGTGTCAGCGGCTTTTTAGTCAACCATGATCCGACTTTGATAGCCGAGAAGTTAGACATTTTAGCGGCCAACCCCCAGCTTCGGCGGCAGATGGGACAGATCGCCTACCAAAAGTCGCTCCAGTTGTCCTGGGACCGCCAGGCTAAGCAGATAGAGCAGGTATTCCTCTCTAAGCTGCCCCGGCCCGCCCCCCGGCGACAAGCACTTAGAGTGGCGGCGGTCAGCCACTCCTGTGTGGTAGATAAGAACCAACGATTATACGTCGAACTGGCCCAATATGGCGATGTAGACGTACAGTTAATTACTCCTCAGCGCTGGTGGGCCTCACTTAGTGGCCCGGTTAGCACTTCGAGCCTGCCCGAACTGAATGCCGCGGTACAGACCTTGCCGGTCTGGCTGCCGGGTCAGATCCATCTGCATTGGTATACCCGACAATTAGGCCGGGCTTTGAAAGCCTTTGCTCCTGACGTACTGTACGTGGACGAAGAACCATACAGTATAGCGGCGGCTCAGGGTGCCTATCTGGCTAAGCGCCTGGGTTGCAAGCTGATAGTTTCCAGCAAAGAGAACTTGGTGCGCAGCTATCCGCCGCCCCTGCGGTGGACTTATGAATGGGTTTTGGGGCAAGCCAACCACATTCTGGTAGTTAGTCAGGAGTGCCAGGACGTGTTGCGGCAGCGAAATTATCAGGGGCCGGTCACGGTGGTGCCGCACGGCATAGATCCGCAGGTTTTCTGTCCCGACCCAGATGCGGGTCAGCACCAGCGGGAGCTGCTCGGATTGACCGGAACTGTCATCGGATATGTAGGCCGTCTGGCGGCGCAAAAGGGGATTATGGATTTGGCGGAGGCGACTAGAATTGCCTCGGAACAGGGTAAGCTTGATCTGAGTCTGCTGCTGATTGGGGAAGGCGAACTGCGCCCCCAACTTCAGCACACCGCCGGGGAGTTTCTCAGTCCGAATAAATTAGTGATTACGGGGCATATTCCTCACCATCAGGTGCCCCAGTATATGAATGCGCTGGATATCTTAGTTTTGCCCTCGCGCACTACGCCCCGGTGGAAGGAGCAGTTTGGCCGCGTGCTCATTGAGGCTCTGGCCTGTGAGGTACCAGTAATCGGCTCGGACTCCGGCCACCTTCCCTATCTGATAGAGGATATTGGTGGCGGAGTAGTTTTCCGCGAGGGGGACTCCGCCGATCTAGCCAATAAAATCCAGCAACTGGTTGATAATCCGGCTAGAGCTGAGGCCCTAGCCCAGCACGGCCACCAGCGAGTGCTCCAGAAGTATACCTGGTCCCAAACTGCCGCCCAGTTGTACGAAGTGCTTCAGCAAGTAGTCAGCCAATGATGTGCCCCCCATATACAGGACGGTAGCGCTCCAGCATAGTTGTTCATT
>JAUWJN010000164.1 GCA_030607655.1 bacterium | reverse complement strand
TGCTGAGCAGTGGCCGGCGGCGTCACCGTCTCCTGGACGCGGGGATAGTAAATCACCACACCAGCTATTGCGGCGCCCGCTATGACGCTCAGCAGAATGATGATAATATGGGAATGCCGGTGCCGCCAAGATGTCTCTAATGACATTTGTACATTAGCCTCCTCAGCAAGTCTAAACAGAATTATAACATCTATCCTTGATTGTCCCTACTAACGCTTTTGACGTTATTTGACCGTGAAAAGTTCTCTGCAGCTATCTCTTTCTTATGATCTGTCGTTATACCTGTTGTTGTGCCTGTCGTTCTTCCTGCCTTTGTACCTGCTGTTATTGCTGCCAATTCTTGCACAGCAGCGCGGCAAAGCGGCCCGCGCCGAAACCATTGTCAATGTTTACTACTACCACCCCAGTGGCACAACTGTTTAGCATCGCCAGCAGCGCCGCCAGGCCGCCGAAACTGGCCCCGTAGCCCACACTAGTGGGTACCGCGATAATCGGCTTGTCCACCAAGCCCCCCACTACACTGGCCAAAGCCCCTTCCATCCCCGCTATTACTATCAACACCGCGGCTTCTCGGAGCGCCTGCTGATGCTCTAAGAGGCGGTGGAGGCCGGCGACGCCGACATCATAAATCCGCTCGACCCGGCAGCCCGCCGCGGCCACCGTGACGGCGGCTTCTTCGGCGACGGGTATGTCGGAGGTTCCCCCGGTTATCACCAGGCACTTTCCGGGGCACTTCTGAGTCTGGCTGGGCTGGCCAATCTGGACTATTCTAGCCTGGTCGTGATAGACAGCATCCGGGGCCACCTCCTGGAGCGTCTTATAGACTTCAGCAGTGGCGCGCGTAGCTAATATCACATCGGCTTTCCCCAACATAGCCTGGACAATGCCGACTATCTGCTCCGGGGTCTTACCTTCGCAGAAGATGGTCTCCGGAAAGCCGGTACGCAGCACGCGGTGGTGCTCTACTTTAGCATAGCCGAGGTCCTCAAAGGGCAGAGTCTTCAGCTCACTCAGAGCCGCCTCGGGGTCAAGTTTGCCGGCGGCCACCTGTTGCAACAAGTTGCGGAGTCGCTCTTCATACATATCCGGACCTCACTAACAGCGGCCTCACCCCTGGCCCCGCGCCGTCGCCATAGCGGCTTTGGCGCGTCGGCGACTCTCCGTTCCGGAGAGGGGAAGAGACACGGGCTGGCCTTGTTCCCCGGATATATGGGCCGCCTCAGCTATCTCCGTATTGCGCAGACCCTCTTCGCCCGGGATGGTCGGTTCAGTATCATTGAGTACGGCTTCCACAAATTCTCGCATCTCCCGCCGTACTCCCGGCTCATAGCCCTCGCCGACTTCGTCGCCGGTCAGGGTAGTAGGCTCCTCTTCGCCACGTCGCTGGTAGGATACTCCTCCCCCAAAGTCAGTAAAGAACAGGGTGCCGTCCGTACACAATATCTTCCCATCGTAGGCGCCCATATGGGAAGCGAATCCCGCTAGCAGACAGCCTACTTTGTTATCCTCAAAATTGACCATGACGTAGGCGAGGTCCTCATAATCTACCTCAAAGTAGGTGAACTGGCCCAGGTGAGCATAAACACTGCGAGCTTCGCCTAACAGTTGGCGCATATAGTCAATTTCGTGGGCGGAGATCTCGAACAGCGGGCCACCACACTTCTCGCGCTGCATCCGCCAGGATTGGGCGTAGTGGCCGTGCCACGGCCCTGAGATGCGGGTAGTCTGCATAGCAAACGGCTCGCCCAAGTTGTCCGCGTCAATAAAGTCCTTTATCCAGGCAAACGGCGGCACGTAGCGCAGCACCTGGCCGATCATTAATTTGACGCCCGCTTCGCGCGCGGCAGCAATCATCTGTTGAGCATCGGCGGCACTCAAGGCCATTGGTTTTTCACAGAATATGTGCTTGCCGGCGCCGGCAGCGGCAACGGTCAGCTCCTTGTGCAAGTAATTGGGAGCCGCCACCACCACTGCGTCCACATCGGAGCGAGATAGCAGTTCCTCTAACTGTTGGCAGCTATCAGCGCCCAGCTCGGCCGCCAGTTGCTGGGCAGGATCAGACAATGGATCCTGAACACATACAACTTTGCAATCATCCAGTTCGGCGGCGGCTGTGGCTAAGCTTCGAGCCATCCCGCCGGCACCAATCATGCCTAGCCGTAGACCTTCAGACATAGGTTGACACCTCCGTCAGTTTACTTGCCGGCTACTGCCAGCGCCCTCGAGTATATTGCCTACGCTTTATTACTAAGTACTGCTCTCTACACCCACCGGTTCAGCGATGGCCGCCGCCTGCAGCGTAGAGACCGCGGGAGCATCCAGGGCACGGCGCATCATCACATTGATGGTGGTATCGCCCGACATCATTATTGGCTCCCAGCCATCGGCCACCATCCCCGCAATCCGCTCGTTCAAAGGCCTTACAGTCCCTTGCGCGGGCATCTGTAGTACTTGGTATTCGTATCCGGACATACTCATAATCCTCCCTAGCACTTCGGCGTTAGGGTCCAGATTAGTAACACCTTGGCTAACCCGGCACATCAGAAGTAGTATGATAACAATCAGCACGAGTATTAAAACCGCCCGGATCTCCGGGGCCAACTGCCGTTTGCGTTTGCCATAGACATAAACGCGGTGCCGCGGCGGAGGACCTACCTGCTGCTTAAGCTGCTCGCGCTGCTCCTCAGTAAGCGGGGCTCCGCACTGCGGACAGTCCTCGGTGTCTTCGGTTATCTGGCGGCCGCATTGCTCACATTCAACAACGCTCACCGCATTGCCCCCTTGCGCTGCGCGCCTATTGTGACTCTGGTATTAGTTTCCCCACCCCACGCATAATCCCTTCCTTCACTTGCCCCGCCACCCCGACTCGCTGCCTTCCTAGACTGCTGAAGCAGGCTGTTTGCTACCAGATTGTAACATATCAGTGACGCCAGTGCAAATCTGTAAGCACGGGCTAAATACAGTTGCCGACCATACCGATACCCACTTCAGAAAGGCTGAGGGAGCGAGTAGTTGCAATGGAGCTATTCACCATGGCCAGTACCAATCTAAAGTATTATGTGACCTCACCGGAACCTAATCAGATTGTTGAAGTGCGCAAAGAACTAGAGCAGGCGGCCGATCCTCAAGCACTCCTAGCCGCCGCTTATACCCAGAGCAAAGCTCTGGGAGTGGATTTCTGGGCGGCGGCGGCCATTGACCACCCTTGTCACTATGTATGGTTCCACTCCCGCTTGCCGTTATCCGAACAGGCCTGGGAACAGCAAACCAGTGACCTCAACCGCCAGGCCGGGCTAGCCCGTAGCGAGTATGTGGACCTACCCGTTATGATATTTCAACCCCAGCCGGTAATTGCTACCGAGCAGAGCACGGCGATCCCACTAGACAGTGGCCCTGCCCACCATCGTGACTTCCATATCTGGTCGGCCCGCATACCTCGGGCGGTGGTGCGGGTAGGCTCCTGTCAGCCGACGGAGCAGCTCGACTATGACATCCTCCAGAGGCCAGCGGAGATAGTCGGATTGCATCTAAGTGCCATACTATCTCGACCTGATAGCCTGGAAGCTCTGGAGATTGTCGGCAGTGGCGAAAAACTTGACGAGGAGACATTCTTTGAATGTGTCGAGCTAGCGCTGGCTGAAGTCCACCGACGAGCCGGCGAACTATCCCTGTTGTCTATGGAGATAAACCCTAGCAGCCAGTCCGCCGGTAGGTCAATCTCGGCCGAGGACTGGCACCGAATCTGGCAGCAAGTGAGCCAAGAACTGCGGCATACCGACCTGGTGGGCCAGGTGGCCAGCGGCCGATATGTCATAGCGATGCCGATGACCAGTTCCCATGACGCGCTGATTGTGGCCGACCGCATCCAGAAGAAGATAGAAGGGCTAGCCCGTCAGGGGTTGGTGCCCTTAGAAGTAGTGATGGGCATCAGCACCTGGAGCGCGGGCCGTCCCGGCATAGGTCAACTACTCTGGGAAGCCCGGGAGGCCATGCACCTGGCCACTGTCTCGGGCGCCGGTAGTGCCTATATATATATCTAAGAGCTACCGGAAGCTGGGGTAGCCTGGAGAAGCGGTCGGTCTTAGGGGCCCGATTCCTCCCTGGATTCGGGCCCTATGCTTTTCTCGCGCCGGCAGTTGCGCCCCGCAGCTACCGGGTGACCTTCAGCGAGACGTATCCTACCACGGTCGCCATCGGTTGCACATCACCGGAGTTGCTGTAGGCAATAAGTTCTGCCTGCTGGGCCCCGAGCCCGCTGGCCGCAATAATCATTGCCGCCACCGGCCCATAGCCGCACATAGTTATTCCTCGCTGGGCGCAGGCCCGCAGCATGCCCTCGGCATCCAGCTTCTCCATATATTCCACCAACAGCATATCCTTCTGCCGCGCCATCTCAGCCGGTTCCTGATGGGTCATATCAGAGCTAGCTATTACTACGGCATCGCGCCCTGTCAGAGCCTGGGCGATGCCTCGACCTATCTGCGTCGCTACCGACAGATCCTGGTCTATCATCATTACGGGCACAAACCCCACCTGCGGTCCATATAGATGCTGCAGGAAAGGTAGTTGCACCTCCAGGCTGTGTTCGTAGGCGAAGGCCGCGGGCCTATCTACCAATATCCCGCAGTTATCAGCGATAGTAGTGGCTAACTCGGCATCAATCACTGCCTCACCTAACGGCGTCGCCCAGGCGCCGGTGGTCTGGATAGCCGCGGACACGCTTACCGGCCGGTGACTGGGACCGATGACTATTATGGCTGGCGGGCGGCCATCCGCGGCTAGCTCGTAAAAGCCCTGGGCTGCCGGCGGGCCGGAATACATATACCCCGCGTGCGGGCTGACGAGTCCCAGTATCTGCCGCGGCCCAGCTTCATTGACCGCCGGCAACTCTCCCGGGCCCAGGCGATGACGATAACAGCTTTCAATCTCCTCCCGCAACGCTTGCTCGCTGCCCGCATAAAACTGACCCGCTACGGCTGGGGGACGTACTAACCTCTCGCCCATACTCCTCACCTCCGCTCATAATAGTTAAGCCTCGGCGGCCAGTTCCCTTACGGTGGCAACTGCCTCGGCGATGGCCACCACCTTCTCGGCGCTATCCCGCCGACGCCTGACCTCTACTTCGCCACTGTCGGCGGTTCTCCTGCCCACTACGATGATTAGCGGATACCCAATCAAGTCAGCGTCCTTGAATTTTACCCCCGGCCGCTCATCCCGCTCATCTGCCATTACTTCCAACCCGCTTTGCTCTAATTGAGTACATAAATCCTCAGCCGTCGCCGCTAGCTGGGCGTTTTGCGGGTCTAATAGCAATATCACCACATCAAAGGGCGCCACACTCAGCGGCCAGATGATACCATTCTCATCGTGATGCTGCTCGACGAGGGCCGCCACGGCCCGACTGACGCCAAAGCCGTAGCAACCCATTATCATCGGCTTCTCCTGGCCCTCGGCATCGGTAAAGATAGCATCCAGGTCCTCGGAGTACTTGGTGCCCAATTTGAAGATGTGCGCCATCTCTATGCTCCGGTGGGCCGTCAAGTATCCCTCGGCGCACCGGGGACACGCATCGCCCGCCACTGCCCGCCGTAGGTCAGCATAGCGGTCCACTCGGAAGTCGACCTCGGCGTCTGCCCCCACCAGGTGCGCATCATTCTGATTCGCGCCCACCACGAAGTCGCTCATCGCCGCTATCTCATGGTCCGCGATTATCTCCACGCTGTCCGGCAGAACCACCGGCCCACTGTAGCCCACGTTGGCCCCGGTCAGCGTTAGTATCTCCTCGGCAGTAGCCATGCGTAGCTCACTGGCACCCATCGCTCGTTGCAGTTTAATCTCATTTAGCTCCCGATCGCCCCGCACCAGCGCCGCCACAAAACCCTCGTCAGCTTTGAACAGGAGGGTCTTGACTAGCTGCTGAGGCCCGGTATCCAGCACTTCACACACTCGCTCGATGGTCGTTGCTCCCGGGGTGTCTACCAGTACCGGCTCACCGTGCTTATCCCGGCTTTGCACCGGCTCCGGCGGGCGGGCTGCCGCGCATTCGGTATTGGCCGCGTAATCACAACTGTCGCACATAAAGACAGTGTCTTCGCCATTCTCGCTGAGGACCATAAATTCTTTAGTACCGTGGCCGCCCATTGACCCGGCCTCTGCCTCCACCACTACTGCGGGCAGGTCCAATCTGTCAAATATCCTCACGTAGGCTTCGTACATCGCCTGGTAGGAGCGCTCCAAGCCCGCCTCATCAGCATCAAAGCTGTAGGCGTCCTTCATACTGAATTCCTTGACCCGGATCAGCCCGCCCCGCGGCCGCATCTCATCCCGGAACTTGGTCTGTATCTGGTACAGAGTAAGCGGCAGTTGGCGGTAGGAGCTAATCTCGCC
>JAUWJN010000101.1 GCA_030607655.1 bacterium | reverse complement strand
CCTCCTCCTGGATCGGACCACCCGGGAGCCAACGCTTTACCTGTCCGCCGCCGGGTCCGAACCCGGTATTCCTGTCGGCCGGGGTCTCCAACCGGCCGATCTCCGTCCAGAACACCGGGCCGTGGCCGAGCATGATGAGTTCCCGGAACCTCAGCAGGGTGTGCTCCAGTTGCGGCAACCCGGGGTCGTCGTACAGTCCGAAATCGCCGCCGACCTGATCCGAGCCATCGAATATCACCGGAAGCCCCACATCCTGTGCGTGTTTGAACAGATTCTGGACCATCGGGTCCATGACCGGCACGTTCAGCATCACCTCGCCGAGGCCCTTGCATCCCTGGTCGCGGTAGTATCGGAGCAAACGGTCCAGCGGCGCGTCGGCCGAGTTCGTCAGGGCGCGCGGATCAATGTTGCAGAACGGGATGAACCGGTCGGGGTACTGCTCCGCCATATCAAGGATATCCTCGTTGGACTGGGGAAGATAGACCTCCGGACTGACGATGGGGAGCAGCGCCCCCCTCTCTATCCCGGCTTCGTCGTAGCGCGCAATCACTTGCTCCGGGGTGCAGAACTGAACCAACCCCAAAATGGGTGGGTGCTTCCAATACGCATGAGCGTGAATATCAATGAACATCATAGTTCTCCTTGTTATGAAAGTCTTGCATTGCTACCTTCAGTCGATAGACGGATTTTTTATCGATAACGATCATAGCCCTCTTCCCGCAGAAGTCTTATCGCCGTCTCGACCAAAGACCTGCTGCTTATTAGTCTCGTGACGGCTCCACCGATCTTGCCGATCCTTACTAGCCCGAGGTGTTCAAGCTTCTTGCCCATCCGTCCGAAATCAAATGTGGGCCACGAAGCATTACTGTCAGTTTTCCTGAGGTAGTTTTCCAGAAGCAACACCTGTACATGGTGCAACATTGTACAGCAACTGAAGTCAACTCCGATAAACATATACTTGGCGTCCAACAAGTAAAGCTTATCCCAGGGGCTATTTTCTCCAAAAGCACCATACGACGCCCATATGGGCCGATTGGCTGCCCATTCTCCCCCGTGCGCCGTTTTGTGCTCTTTCGTAATCTCTGAGGCGTACCGCCCGATAGCGGTCACAGAATGGGTGGGGTTATCACTCCTTACGCTTCCAGAGCGCTTTCTCAGGGTCTCTGGTATAAGACCGGTGAACGTTGGCGTAGTTTGAATGTCCCATGCCTTTTCGATCGCCTCGCGATCCATCTTCTCCCAATCGTAACGACAAAGCGCAGGGAGAACAAGTGTGCCACTATTCCCCAGTGTCTCCAAAAACGCGTCAATAACTGTGTCTGCGCCTCCTACGACATAACCAATGCTCTTCAGTGACGAATGAAGGAATACGATGTCGCCTTCAGCTATGCCTAGCGCTACCAGGCATTCTTTGATCATGTCTTTTGTCACTCGTCTTGTGTCTTCCATCTTCACATCCTTGGCATTCATAACAAGTATTAGAAGGAAGGCTGGTTTTGCGCGACGCTCATTCGTTGTCCGCCACGATTACCCCGGCATATTCCATTCCTTCCGCTCTGATGGCGGACAACACGAAGTCCAGCATCGCCGAGCCGATTCCCAATCCCTGATGGTTCCGTGCTACACCGTTGTAACCTACTATGCACACATTTGCCGTTCTCGTCACAGATCATATCGCTAAGCATCCCGACTGGCACGAGCAGCCGGGATGGAGTTCACCTTTGCAGCGCAGCCGATAGTGGCTCTGCGTCGCCTACTGCGGAGTGAAATCTATTGTCTCATCAATGCGGGCCACGGTCTCTGCCAGAAGGCGGGCGGCATTCGTTATGTCCCGCAGCGAGACCACTTCAACCTGGGTGTGCATATAGCGATTGGGGATACTGACCAGGCCGGCGGCGACACCCGCCCGGGTTATCTGGATGACATTGGCGTCGGTGCCGGTCGCCCGGGGTGCGGCCTCTATCTGATAGGGAATCTTCTTCTCCTTCGCGGTTTGTACCAGTAGATCAAAAAGCACCGGATTGATGTTGCCGCCCCGGGCTATCGTTGGGCCCTGACCCAGTTTAATCTCGCCGATGAGTGACTTGTCCGCCCCCGGATAGTCGCTCGCGAAGGTGACATCCACCGCGATTCCCACCAGCGGATCAATGCCGTAGGCACTGGTACGCCCCCCGCGTAGTCCCGTTTCCTCCTGGACCGTCGCGACACTGTACAGCGAACAACCTAACTTCCGCCGCCGTAGGATGCGCAGCACCTCCATCACCACAAAAGCTCCCGACTTGTCATAAAAGGCGGGGCCGGCAACCAGGTCATCAGAGAGGCGGTCCATGCGCAGGTCAAAGGTAATCGGGTCACCGATCTGGACACGCCCGAACGCCTCGTCTCTGCTGCCCGCGCCGATGTCAATCCATAGCTTGTTAAGCTCAACCTCGGCCTTATTGCGCTCTTCAGCCTTCATCAAGTGTATCGGCTTGCGACCAACCACTCCCAGCACTGGGCCGCCGGCGGCCCAGATACTGACCCGCGAGCCCGGCACCAGAGCAGCATCAACGCCTCCAATCGCGCTGAAATGTATGTAGCCTTCGTCAGTGACGTGTTGAACCATAAACCCAATCTGGTCAGCGTGCCCCGCCAGCATCACCCGAGGCGCGAGGTCGGGGTTTTTGATGGCGATGACGTTACCGTGCAGGTCCGTGCGTACCTCGTCAGCCCAATCACCGACTGTATCACGAATGATGCGCTGCACGGGCTGCTCAAAGCCCGACGGCGAGGGTGTCGTCATCAAGGCCTCTAGAAATGCCAGCGATTCCTTGCGCATAGTTGGTTATCTCCGTTGTGCATCGCCAGGCAGGCGCCCCACCTCGGCGAGGTCCCCGACGGGTGAGACGCCCGTCGCCCCAAAGAGTTAGGGGGTAGTTGTCAGAATCTGCCGGGTCTGCTCGGGATAGTGATAGATCAGCCACAGCTCTTCTTTAGTCAGTGGCGCCTGAGTATGCAGATTGGCATACTGAACCAGGCGCAAGGTCTCTTTGGCATGATCCGCATCCCGGAATGCCAGGCCGAGCTGGTTGTTATAAACATACTCGAGTCCCGAGGTGCCGCCGTGTGCGCCGGTGGTGATTACCCGACCGGTGGGCACTTCCTCCTTCGCGCCGCGGCCCAGCTCCTCGAAGTGATACAGCTCGTAGTTATGCCGGTCCTTCAACGCCCCGTCGGCGTGAATACCCGACTCATGGGCGAAGGCATTTGCACCGATCCCCACCTGATTTATCGGCAGGGGTACCCCAAAGGCCTGGCTCACGTACCGGGCCAACTGCCCCGACCTGCTCAAGTCAATATTCTCGTCCACATAGGGATTCTGGCCCCACTTCGCCGAGTACTTCAGGGCCAGAATGCAGGAGAGCAAGTCGGCATTACCAGTGCGCTCCCCCACACCGTGGACCGTGGTGTTAATCAGAGCATCTACCCCCTCCTCGCAGCAGGCCAGCGCCCCCGCCACCGAGTTGGCCACGGCCAGACCCAGATCATTGTGACAGTGCAGCTCCATCGCCATCTGTGTCTCCCGCGCTATCAAGCCCAGCCGATCGGCGATCCGGATGGGATCTTCGTACCCCAGCGTATCGCAGTAGCGGAAACGATCTGCCCCCGCCTCCTTACCAGCCTGGGCAAAGTCAATGAGAAAGTCAATGTCGGTACGCGAGGCGTCTTCCGCATTAACCCCAATGCTGAGTGCGCCGCCTTCCTTCGCCGCCACTACCGACTCCACCATCATACTAACGATGTCCTCGCGGGAGAACCTCCCCCGGAATTTCCACTCCAGCATCTGTTCGGATGTGGAAATTGACAGATTAAAGTGCTTCAGGTTGGTGTGAGCCTGCGCCTGACGTACATCGGCGGCCACAGCGCGCGACCAACCGCTGAGTTGCAGATTCTTGATCAGCGGCCCATTGTCACCGGTATCCTCGGTCAGCGCAACATTGGCGGTGATGTAGTTCCATTCGTGCGGACTCAGCGGGAAGCCCATCTCCGACTGGTATACACCCATCTCATCCAGAAGCCAGTTAATTACCGTCTTCTGGAGCTTAGCGAGGCTTATGCGGGCAGTCTGTTCACCATCTCGATTAGTGACGTCAACGAAGCGTATTGTGGGCACAATATTCCTCCTACCAGACAACAAATCGGTAATAAAGTTACTTCGGTGGGCCACACAAAGAGTACAGCACCGCCCCCCTGCTGGTACCACCGGCCCGCAGGGCGCGGCGTTGTTCGCCACCGGCCTCCACTCTTCAAGTGATACTATAGCCTAGTTTGTACAATATTGCAAGATCGGCTAATAGCCCACTACGGTGGCCATTACAACAGGGAACCGCCGCCACCTGACGATGGCGACGGTCTGCATAGCAATGAGGGCTTCCCCCGGCGACGGGGCTGCCGCGCGGGGGATTTCAGCACGCACCTGCGGAAGTGGCTGTGGGGAAAACCCAACAGCTAAATGATCACCGAGACTACCTGGTCACCATCCGCTACATCAATTAGCTTCACGCCGCCAGCGGTCCGACTGTGCACGGAGATGTCGTCTACCGGCGTCATTATCGCGCATCCCTGGGCAGTGGTAATAAGCACTCTCTCACCCTGACCAGTTACTACATGTTCCGTGGCGGCTACGGGACCACTATCTGCGGTCACCTTGTAGCCAATAACCCCTTTACCACCGCGCTTCTGCTGCTTGAAGTCCCCCGGTATTACCACCTTGCCATAACCCTTGGTTGTCACAATCAGAACTGCATCAGCCATAATCACAAGCTCCTTCCCATCCTATTTTGTTTGCCGCCTATGCTTTTATTCTTCCCTCCCGGCTGGTATTCCTCCTTCCCCGACATTTTTCCAATAATTTATTTTGCAGTCCAAGTGCGCAGCCAGCACACTTGCCATTCTTCATAACTCGGTAGCTTGACATACCGCAGGTTTCACTTCGTCACAAAGCCTCGCCATTCCTACTTAGTTTGGGAAGGAGGGTCCGCAGCAGAGCGATAATTGATAAGTAGACAAATCCGCCCGTCTGAGACACACTTGTATAGTGATTATACCATCTTCGCGCACCTGGTAATGATGACAGGACGACAAAGTGAACTGGCCGACCGCAAACTGCTTCAGGCTCTGGCGGCGGGTGAGATGGACGCTCTAGCGGCAATCTACGACGCCTATTGCGCGCCGGTCTACCACCTGCTGCGGGCGCGGCTGGGTGAGAGGGAGCAAGCGGAGGAACTCCTGGCAGAGGTGTTCCTGGCGCTTCTGGACCGGGGCAGACGCGTCAACACCATCCGTGACCTGCGGGCCTATCTGCTGACAATAGCGCGTAACAAAGCCCGCCAGGCCGTCAGGCGAAGGCAGCGGCTGGCTCGTGAACCGGCCCGCCCGCCCGCCGAAGCAGTCACCGAAAGCGATCCTGACCGCAAGCCTGACACTATCGTCGTCCAGAATGCACTGGCCCAGCTTCCCGTAGAACAGACGGAAGCGGTCGTCCTGAAGATCTGGTACGAGATGACCTTCGCCGAGATCGGGCAAATTCTGGATATTTCACCCAACACCGCGGCCAGCCGCTACCGCTACGGGCTGGCGAAGCTGCGGGAGATATTAGGAGAGAGTAACGATGAACGATGAGCAGTTCGAGAATCAGTTGCGCCAGGTACCCCTGGATATGCCGGACTCCGAAGTGAAGCGGCGGCTAATGCGCCTGGCGCTGAGCAAAGCACGGCCTCGGCGCCGCGGGCGGATGCTGCGGTGGGCTTTGGCTGCCGCCGCCGGGCTACTGATCCTCATCAATGTCGGCTTCGAGCGCGGCCACCAGCGGTACATAACGGCATTGACTGGCCCGCCTGCGATTGCCCGGCCAATGCCCGGCGCCGCGTATGCCGCAGGATTAGAACAGCGCCAGGAAATGATGTCCGAAATCCTCGGTGAGAATGGCAATTCGTGAGAAAGGGAAAACTATGAACCGCGAACGCTTTCCGACATTCCGACGAATAGGCCGGTGGTGCGTCCGGGTTGCGCCGCGAGTAGGCTTCGGGCTGCTGGTTCTGTTCGTCCTGGTGGCCATTCCCTGGACCTACTTCAACATTAAGTGGGGGCAGGAGCTGGAAAGTAAGCTGGCCGAACTGAAGGCGCAGGGCATGCCGCTGACACTGGCGGAAGCGGCACCCAAGCCCGTACCGGATGAGCAGAATGCGGCTATCCTGTATCAGAAGGTTTTCGGAGTCCGATGGCCTCCAGACGACTACTCGCCGGGACGCGAGATCGGCGGCCTGTCGAAAGATGAGAGGAGGGTGCTGGACGATTATCGAGAGGAGCCGACCGCCGAACTGGCAAGACAAGCTCGTGAGCTGTTATCTCGCCCTCAGATACAGGATGACCTCCGAATCTTGCGCCTCGCCTCGCAACGGCCGCACTGTGTCTTTCCGATAAACTGGGAAGATGGCGCCGGCGCACTTTTTCCCCACCTGGCAAAGTTCAGAGAAGCAGGCCGGATTATTGCCACCAAGGTTTTGCTCCTGGCTGACGAAGGCCGCATTGAGGAAGCACTGGATTGGTGTGCGGTCTCCCTGCGCATGTCTGAGCACGCGGCAACGGAGCCGACGCTCATTGGCCAACTTGTCGCCATAGCCTTACAGGCCATCACCTTTGATACGCTTGAACAGATTCTCTGCCCAAGGCAACTAAGTCCGGACTTGGTCGGCGAATTCGAGGGATACCTGTCTCGCATTGACTTGTGCAAGGTTTTCACCGCAGGCATGATAGGGGAACGTGCCTTGGGCCTGGACTCACTCGAAACAGCGCTGCGGAATCCTAAAACCTGGCCATTGTGGAAGTTGGAGAAACTGACGTATCTCGACTATTTCGCCAAAGTCATCGAAGCCAGCAACCTACCGTACCTTGACGCGCTGCCTCAACTTGAGGCGGCGGCAGAAGACCTCCACGAGCTGCCCTTCTATCAGGGAATCCTTACCAAGATTCTTGCGCCAGTGTTCTCACGGCTGATCTACAAGCGCGGCCAAGCAGAGGCCAATATCGCCCTGTGTCGCGTAGTACTGGCGCTCAAGGCGTATAAGTATGAGCGCAGCGCGTACCCGGGAAGCCTGGCGCAGTTGCAGGAGACGCTCGACTGGGAACTGCCGGAAGACCCCTTCAGCGGGAAAGACTTCGTTTACCAGCGCCAGGAGGGGGGCTTCATCCTCTACAGCCTCGGCCCGGACCTGGAGGATGACGGCGGTGTCCCACCTGAGCAACCGCCCCAAAACTTGAGTTGGGACGACGCCGATATCGTCTGGGCGTGCCGCCGGTAGTACCTCCCGGTATTAGTTGTGGTCATTTGGTAGGGCGTCATTTCGTGGGTTTGGCATACGAAACTTCCCAGGCTGGCCGACATCGCCTCAAATCAGGAAGCGGGAATATGCTATATGAGACTGTTGCCAAACACTTCTGACAGATGCGGGGGCGTATAGTCGCTATTACTGGGGCCTTGGGCATATGTTCTGGCCTAGCGAAAATGAGAGCAGCAATGTGGCCTTCGCTGATGGCCCGTACCACACTGCTGCTATCAGCCTGTAAGGAGGTCTGCGTCGGCGAGGAGGGAACCTCACTGCAGGAGCCGTCCGATGAACGTAGCCGAATGTACCCGTGCGCTGCTGGCGCAAATTGAGGCTGTTCCGGTAATTGATGCGCATGAGCATCTGATTCCGGAGGCCCAGCGTATCGCGGATGAAGTTGACGCGCTGGAGCTGCTGGGCAATTACACCAACGGCGACCTGGTCGCCGCCGGCTGTCCCGCTCCGACCGTCGCCCGAATTGGCGACCCTCACGGTGACCTGGCGGCCCGCTGGCAACTGCTCGCCCCCTACTGGCCGAAGGTCCCCGTGCGCTGCTGGCGCAAATTGCGGCTGTTCCGGTAATTGATGCGCATGAGCATCTG
>JAUWJN010000052.1 GCA_030607655.1 bacterium | reverse complement strand
AGTCATTTTGGGTTTGGCGGTAGTAGCTGTGCTGCTCCTGCGCTCGGGGAATGAGCCGGGCCTGGGAATATCAGGTGTGGAGATAAAGGTTCGCACCTTGTTGGACCGACTGCTGCTGGTCAGGCCGCGCAGCAAGGAGATATTCTTCGCCCATCCGCTGATGATAGTCTCGCTAGTACTGCTGGCCGCCGGTCTCCGGCGTGGCCTGTGGATTGGGCTGACCCTGGGCGCTATTGGCCAGGTCTCGATAATGAATACCTTCTGCCATCTGCACACTCCGCTACTCGTCTCCCTATTGCGGGTGGGGCATGGCGTTTGGTTAGGAGTCATCGCCGGCTTGATTTTGTGGTTGGTAGTATGGTGGCTAGGCTGGCGGGGCCCCCACCGCCAACCACCAGTGCGAGAATAGGCCAATGCGGCTGCTGATTTCGGGATATTATGGCTTTGGCAACATCGGCGACGAGGCGATCCTGGCCGCTATCCTGGAGCAACTACGCCTCCGCCGGCCGGCGGATGAGCTAGTGGTGCTGTCAGGAAATCCCCGGCGCACCGAAGCTCAATACGGCGTGGTGGCGACCTCCCAATGGTCACTACCCACTATATGGCGCCAATTGCGGGCGGCGGACCTACTCATATCGGGTGGCGGTGGTCTTATTCAGGATACTACCAGCCTCCTCTCACCCCTGTATTATCTTGGTGTGCTGCGCCTGGCGCGTCTGGCAGGCACGCCCTATATGATATTTGCCCAGGGCTTAGGTCCCCTGCGGCGCAGGATTATCCGCGGGCTAACCGCGCGTGCTTTCCGACACGCCGCCGCCGTAACTTTACGGGATGGACAATCCGCCCAGTTCCTGCGCGATGAGTTGCAAGTAACCATCCCGGCAGCGCAGATCACCGCTGACCCTACTCTTCTGCTTTCCCCTTGTCCGCGCGCGCGCGCCGAGCAGCTCTTAAGAAACTGTGGGCTATCCCCCGACGAGGCGGTAGTGGGTATATCGCTGCGGGCCTGGCCGCAGGGACAGATAGTAGAGGCTATGCTGCCTCTCATCCACTATCTGCGCGAAGAGCTTCAGAGCCAGGTGCTACTCATTCCCTTCCAACCCTCTGAAGATATGAGCTTGGCCTGGCGGCTGGCCGCCGATGCGGGCGGTCCGGTGGCTATGTTGGAGGGCGTTACTGCCCCCCGCGAGTTCCTGGGGGTTATATCCTCTCTGGACCTGCTGGTCTCTATGCGTTTGCATGGGCTGATTTTTGCGGCGGCTACTGCCGTGCCCGCGCTGGGCATCTCCTACGACCCCAAAGTGGAGCACTTTGCCCAAACTGCCCAGCAGCCGGTGGTAGGGCTAGACGAACTATCCGCGGATCGGCTTATCCAAACGGTTGATGACCTATGGGCTACTCGCCAGCAGGATATTGTCCACCGCGAACAGGTAGCCGCCCGCCTGTGCGAAGCTGCGACGCGCAACTTTGATATACTTGCTGAGCTCCTTGAGGCCCTCTCGCCATCTGTGGGCTAGGCTCAAGTGGCACGAATTGTGATTTGAACTGGCCTGCTGGTAATTCCCCCGGAGATGCTCATCATGCCGTCTGCAACTGCATTGAATGTTCTAGGGCGCCTTCTATGGCGAGGGTAACACCGTGCGTTTTGACAGCAGTAGGGAGCTAGCTGGCAGCGGCAGAAGGGGCACGATTAGTTTGCTGCTGCCAGTAAGCCCTGTGGTACTCGTAGACCCATAACTGCTGATTGTAGACCAGGGTGCGGGCCCACAGGACATTGACAGCCAGGATGGCGCCTCCGACTGGTGGAAATAGCCAGAAGTATCCTACTAGGTAAGCGACGGCGGCCATCAAGAACCACGGCATAGTAGTAATCGCCCAAACCTCGAAGCTGGCCAGCGTACTAGGTACATCGGCGCCGCGACGCACCTGGGCCAATCGGTCCCGCAGGAAGGCAATGAGGAAGCCGGCGACGGGCAGCCCGATTAGTATTCCGAGGAGTATGCAGAGGAACAACCCCGCCCAGCCCCAGGAAATCGCTATCAGCATTCCTGAGGTCCGGAGCATTAGCAGCGACGAATCAGGAATGACATAGGGCAGATACACTACCAAATGTGCATCTATTAATACGGGCAACAAGAGATAAGCGGCGAGCTTGATGGCGGGGTGTTCAGATAGTCCAAGCTTGTTCACCGCAGCATCTCCTACTGGCAAAGCTCGTCTAGCGATCATCCCTGCTGCGTTGTGAACTAGCGACTATTGCACCGACACTCAATTTTAGAACGGCGGCGATGGTGGGCCGCCATCCGGGGGTGCGGGTGGGGTGGGCGGGGCTGGCGGATAGCCGCCCCCGCCTGAATCCGGTGGAGTGTAATCGTCGCCACCGCCCGAATCTCCTCCGGTCCCGAAATCGTCCTGAGTAATCTTTGGCCCAGTACTGCCTCCGCAGCCGAATACGTACATTACCAGCAGAAGTGCGACCCCCATTATTATGTACTGTCTCATACTCATCATCCTTTGCCTGTACTGGTAAGTACGTTTCCTTATTTAACTGGTTCCCTCATCCTGCCTGGTAATTATATCATTTTTTCAGTTTTTGGTCAAATGCTGCCAGGCGCTGCTCCAGGTGAGCCTGGCGCAGGGCGTTGGTCAAGTCCCCTCGCGTACGCTCTATCATACCGCGTAAAGCGTCGCCGCGGCCCCGCAGCCCCAGGCTGATAGCGTTGGGATAATCGAATCCTATGATAGTATGATAAATCTCATCCATAACGCTCAGGAACTGCTCCGCGCGGTCTAATTCGTCCTTTCTTATCAAGTCGAGAATATGCCGACGGAACTCCCCGCCGGCCTCCGCCATGCCGTTCAGCCACGGCGCGTAGTCAATCGCCAGTTCTTCCGGTGTGGGCAGCAGCTCGCCAGTTATCGCCGCTAGAGTAATGGCAGCTTCCGCATATTCCTTCTCCGCATCTGCCACGAAGCCGCCGTAACGCAAGGGGAGAGTCTCGGCTAGTGCGGCCAGCAGCTCGGCAGTCAATTGTGCTGTTTCCTCAAGCAATTGACGGGCCTCACTAATCTCCTCCCGATGGATGCTCTTTATCGTTGTCGAGGCCGACCGTACAACTTGCCGCGACAGATTATAGGCTTTCTCTCTCGCCGCGTCTTGGCAGTCGAAATGTTGACGGATGCGGTCACATATCTCATCGAGTCCCGTTAGAATAATGAATCACCTCATCAGTTATCTATGATTTGTCACATACTGTGCGCCCCGCTGCAAGGCGGCCACATTAATGGGAATAAACGAATGATGCCGCTCAGGAATTACCTCACGCAGCGCCTGCTCAATATCGGCAAGTGTGACCAGTTCAGCAGACGCCACGTAGGCCCCCAACAACACCATATTTACCGTCCGTTCACTGCCCACTTCGGTGGCAACATCATTAGCGGGGATTGCTATTATTCGTACATCGTCACGGTCAAATTCCTCGCCGGCTAGAGAAGAATTGACAATCGCCAGCCCCTCAGGCCTTATCTTGCCCAAATGGTTCTCGACCGCTATTTTATCCATGAGAATCATTGCGGCCGGATGACCGACCACTGGGCTACCTACCTCACCGTCAGCTACCACCACTGTACAGGTCGCCCACCCTCCGCGCACCTCCGGACTATACAGGGGGAACCAAGAGACTTCTAAGCCTGCTGACATTGCTGCCTGGGCGAGTATCTGGCTCGCCAACAGCACCCCTTGTCCGCCCATACCAGCCATATAAACTTCTTCACGCATTGGTATTACCTTTATCCGGACGAATCATTGGCTTCTTTGAGTTTATCCACAAACACTTCCAGCGGATACTGCACCAGCATTTTCTCTTCAATATGCGCAAAGGCTTCCAGCGGCTTCATCCGCCACCAGGTGGGACAGCTACTTACTAGTTCCACCAGGGAAAACCCCAGCTCCTGCATCTGCGCCTGGAAGGCTTTTTTGATGCTGCGCTTGGCGCGCATTACGTACTTGGGAGCAATCATCGTCTCACGGGCCAAGTACGCCACTCCCGGTATCTGGGCCAGCAGTTCACAGATATTCAGCGGGTGCCCGCCCTGCTCAATGGTGCGGCCGCGAGGGGTAGTGGTGGTCTTTTGGCCCATCAGAGTGGTAGGCGCCATCTGCCCTTGAGTCATACCAAAGACGGCGTTATTGACAAAAATTACGGTGAAGTTCTCCGCGCGCGCTGCGGCGTGTATAACCTCAGCCAGGCCGATGGAAGCCAGGTCACCGTCGCCCTGATAGGTGAAGACTATGGTGTCAGGCCGGGTACGCTTGATGCCGGTAGCTACCGCTGGGCCGCGCCCGTGGGCGGCCTGTACCGCGTCAGTATTAAAGTATTCGTAAGCGTATACCGAACAGCCTACCGGGGCGATGGCTACCGTCCGTTCCCTGACGCCCAGCTCATCAATCACCTCGGCCACCAGCCGATGGGCAATGCCGTGAGTGCATCCCGGGCAGTACCGCAGGGGCACCTCAGTCAGACTATCCGGATATGTGTATACCGGCTTGACTTGGTCAGTTGGCGTCTGGTGCATTGATTGGTTCATACGCGTTTTCTCTGTTGCCCTCGCCTTACTCCCCTCTCCCGGCGGCAGAGGGGCCAGGGGTGAGGCATTCGTTCAGTCTCCCTCGGCCATCTACAATTCGGTCGGTAACTTCCTCCGGCGTCATCACCATTCCACCGGTGCGGCCCATCAGTTCAACTGGACAACGTCCCTCCACGGCCAGCCGCACGTCCTCGATAAACTGCCCTAACGAAAGCTCCACGACCAGTATCTTCTCGACCCGTTCGGCCCACTGGCGAATCGCCTCCTCAGGGAAGGGAAACAGGCTTATGGGGCGTATCAGCCGGACTGATACACCTGCCTGCATCGCCTGCTGCACTGCTGTCTGGCAGATGCGGCTGGCGATGCCGTAGGCACAGATCAGTATCTGCGGCTCATCGGCCCCGTACTCGACAAATCGTATCTCCTGCTGGGCGGCTTCCTCATAGCGGCGGGCAATGCGCAAGTTGACTTGTTCCTCTTCGGCCAGATCAACGTATAGAGAATTGATGATATTGCGAGGCCGGCCATCGCGCGGTCCGCCCACTGCCCATTCGGGTTGGCCAGGCGGCGGGTCACGCCGCTCGTGCAGACGACAAGGCTCTCTCATACTTGCCAGGATAGCATCGGCCAGAATCATTACCGGGTTGCGGTAGCGTTGGGCAATGGTAAAGGCCTCACCCACCAAATCATAGAGTTCTTGAACGCTGAAGGGCGCGAAGGTGAGGCACCGGCCGTCCCCGTGGCCGGCACCGCGGGTGGCTAGCCAGTAGTCAGACTGCGCCGGGCCGATATTACCTAGGCCAGGCCCCCCGCGGACCATATTTACCACCACGCAGGGCAGCTCGGAGCCAATCATATAGGAGAGACCCTCTTGCATCAGGGAGATGCCTGGTGAGGAGGAAGTAGTCATCGCCCAGGCTCCGGTGCTGGCAGCGCCGTATACCATATTGATAGCCGCCACCTCGCTTTCGGCCTGGACATACACCCCCCCCACATCGGGCAGATGCTCCGACATATATTCGGGGATCTTATTCTGGGGAGTTATGGGGTAGCCGAAGAAGTAGCGGCAGCCAGCAGCAATGGCCCCCTCCGCAGTGGCCTCATTACCATTTATTAACTTGCGCTCACTCATTGACCGTTGCCTCAGCGACTTGCTCGTATATCTCAATGCACACATCCGGGCACATCAGCACGCACATCTTGCAGCCGGTACATTCGTCCGGGGATATAATCTGCGCTGGATGATATCCGGCCTCATTAAGTTCTGGACTCAGCTCAATGTTATCTTGAGGACAGAAACTAACGCACAGCCCGCAACCCTTACACCGGCTGGCGTCAATAATTACGTTGAACACTGCTTGCACCTCAGTTTCAGCAAATGCCTTGTGCGCCGAGGCCCAGCCTATCTTATCTTTCGGCTCCCCAACGCAGCTTGGTCTGGAGCCGCTCGTAGAACGAGTCCTGGGGCATTCTTACCAGGACGGCCTGACAGGGGGCCTCGGTGGTTACTATGGTATCCTGGGCTAAGAGTTCCACCGTTTTCTGCCCGTCAATAGTTAAGCTTATTGGCTCGGGATGTTTGGCTTGGCTGTGCAGACTGACTTCAATGACTGCCGAGGGTTGCACAATAAGGGGACGCAAGTAGAGTGTGTGCGGGCAGATAGGGTTGATGACCAGACAGTCCACCGTCGGGCTGACCACCGGCCCTGCCGCCGACAGGTTATAGGCGGTGGAGCCGGTGGGAGTGGAGATGATCAGTCCGTCAGCGGCATACACGGCCACCAGCTCACCGTCCACTTTGGTTTGCAGCCTGATCATCCGCCGCGGCGAGGCCTTAGCGATGACCACGTCATTCAGGGCCAGATAGGTATCAATTACCTGTTGATCGCGCCGAATCTCAGCCCTGAGCATCAGCCGGGATTCAGTATCATAGCGTCCGGCTAGCAGCTCTTCCAGATTTTCCAAAACTGCGGCTGGCTGTTGGGCGGCGACGAACCCAAAGCTCCCCAGGTCCACCCCTAGCAGGGGCGTACCCGCCGGCGCGGCGTAGTGAGCAACTGATAGGAGGGTGCCATCGCCGCCCATGGCAATCACCAGATCTGCTTCGGTGGCTAAGGCAGCTCGTTGCCGAATTTGGCAGTCGCCGCTCCCCACCTCGGCTAGCTCCTCCTCCACCAGTATGCTAACCCCCGCCGCTTGCAGGCGGCCGATGAGCTGGCGAGCAAACTCCACCGCTCCCGGCTTGTGCAGGGCACAGAGCAATCCTACGCTGCCCACTACTTTTCTACTTTGGGAGGAAGAATTCATCAGCCAGTCGCCTGCCCGGTAGCGCCGCCCCCCTCCAATTGCTGCAGATTCTTCTTAGCTGGCTCGTAATCGGGATCAATTTCCAATGCCCGTCGGTACTGGGCCTTAGCTTCTAGTATTTCCCCTTGCTGCTGGAGCGCGGCTCCCAGGTTATTGATCGCATAGATATAATCAGGATTGGTCTGCAGCGCCGCTTGGAAATGGACAACAGCCTCAGTCAGGTTACCTCTCTCCAGGAATATCAATCCGGCATTGTTATGGGCTTCCGCATTTGTGTTATCAAGTGCTATTACCTGCAGATACTGGGGTAGGGCGGCGGTGTGATCGCCCTGGGTGTAATAGGCATTAGCCAGGCCCAGGTGGGCGGAGAGACTCTCCGGGAATTTACTGGCGGCCATCTCCCATTGCTTTATGGCCTCATCCATCTGTCCGGCCAGGGAGAGGGTGCGGGCCAGGTTCAGCCGGGCCACCTCGAAATTAACCTTCAGACCAATAGCTTTCTGGAAAGCCTGGGCCGCTTCGGAGTATTTGGCCTGTTGGAACAGAACCCAGCCCAGATTATTCAGACAATTGGCATTGGGGGGCTGTATGGCTGAAGCCTTCTGGTAGGCCACCTGTGCTTCTACGTATTTATCTTGGGCGGCTAATGCCAGGCCCAGATTATAGAAGGCGACAAAGTCATCAGCAAGAGTTTCAGTTGCTGTTTGCAGATGCCCAGCGGCGGCCGGATATTGGCCCAGATTATACAGTGCTGTCCCCAGTCCCAGATGGACCTCGGCCAAATCCGGTTGCAGCCGCAAGGCTGCCTGGTAGGCGTCAGCCGCGGCCTGGTCCCGCTTGGACTGAAGATACAGCGAGCCGAGACTGCTGAGCACCGCCGCATTTTCCGGCGTGATCTGGCGTGCGGCCTCGTATTCTCGGATAGCCTTGGCAGTATCGCCGGTCTGCTGCAGGGCGTGGCCGAAGTTAATATGCACATCAGCATCGTCGGGATCAATAGCCAAGGCGCGGTGGTATTCATTGAAGGCGGTTACATAATCGCCCTGTTGCGCCTTCAGATTGGCCAGATTGTAATGAGCGTCAAAGTACTCCGGGGCAATCTTCAGCGCTGCTCGGTATTGTTCTTCAGCTTCCCGGAGCCGCTCGGCAGCCGCATAGGCGTTGCCCAGGTTATTATGAGCCACCTGGGAGTCAGCGTCCTGGGCTACAGCCTGTTCCAAATACTCTGTCGCCTCCGGGATTTGATCCAACTCCAGGGCTACCGTCCCGCACCAGGTCAAGACCACGGAGTCCTCGGGTGTCGCCTGCAGGGCTGACTCGAAGGCAGCTTTGGCTTCGGCTAACTTGCCTTCCTCGTAGAGACTAATGCCCCGGTGAAAATCGTCCTGAGCAAGTGCGTTAAGCGAGATTGAGACTACCAGCATCAAGCTGAATAGAACTACCGCTGCGTTCCTATTCATCGGTACCACTCCTTAGGCTCAGAATTTGTGTGGCTATATCTGCTCTATTCGTAGCAGTTATTTTGCCGCATAACTGGTCTGTTGCGAACACAGTTGGGCCGCAGCCCCAACGATGGCGTCGGTGCCCAGGCCATAGTCGTGCCAGAGCAACTCTACGGCGCCATGCGGTATAAACCGGTCAGGTAGCCCCAGGCGGACTAGCTTCGTTTCCGTCAAGCCCTTGTCAGATAGCAGCTCAGCCACCGCGGCGCCAAACCCCCCGGTCACCACATTCTCCTCCACGGTCACAATTCTGCCCACCTGGGTGGCTAGCTGCATAATAAGCTCTTCATCTAGAGGCTTGACAAACCGAACATTCACCACACCACAGTCAATTTCCTTCTCAGCTAACTGGTCGGCGGCAGCGAGGGCCGGGCCCACCTGGCTACCGACGGCTAGAATGGCCACATCCTGGCCGTCCCGCAACACTTGCGCTCTGCCTACCGGCAGTGGTTCCAAAGGTTCATCAACCGCGGCTCCGGGCCCAGTACCACGGGGATAACGCAGCGCCGCCGGGCCTTCCACGGCAAAGGCGGTCGCTAGCATCTGGCGCAATTCTGCTTCGTCGCTTGGTGCCATTAGAACCATATTAGGTATTTGCCGTAGATAGCTGAGGTCAAAGACCCCGTGGTGAGTAGGGCCATCGTCACCCACCAAGCCGGCTCGATCCACCGCAAAGACAACCGGTAGTTGCTGTAAGGCGACGTCATGCAGAATCTGGTCGTATGCTCGCTGCAGGAAGGTAGAATAGATGGCTACCACCGGCCGCAATCCGGCCGCCGCCAGCCCGGCGGCATAGGTGACCGCATGGCCCTCGGTCATCCCGACATCGAAGCAGCGCTGGGGAAACTGCTCCGCAAAGGCCTTGAGGCCAGTGGCGGGTACCATCGCGGCTGATATGGCCACGATGCGCTCATCGCGCTCGGCCAGCTCACATAGGGTCCGACCCAAAACCTGGCTATAAGTGGGCTGACCGCCGGTGGCGATCTCGCCATTGTTCACGTCGAAGGGATTGACCCCGTGAAACTTCGCCGGATTGGCCTCGGCGGGCTGATAGCCCCGCCCTTTTTGAGTTACGATATGTAGGAGCACCGGCCCCTCCAGCCGCAGGGCCTGTTCCAGGACATTTATCAACTGCGGCAAATCATGGCCGTCAATGGGCCCCAAATAAGTGAAGCTCAGTTGCTCAAAGAGCATCCCGGGCACCACCAACTGCTTTACACTTTCTTTAATGCGGTCCATTGCCTCCAGCATGGTATCGCCCAAGGGCACGCGGCGCAGCAGACTCATCGCATCGCGCCGCGCCCGTTGACTGGCTGGATGCACACTGGCCCGCAATTTGGCTAAGTACCCCGATATCGCCCCCACATTAGGACTGATACTCATCTCATTATCGTTGAGTACTACTAACAAGTTCCGCTGCTGTTCGCCGGCCTGGTTGAGGGCTTCCCAGGCTAGCCCGCCGGTGAGGGCGCCGTCGCCAATAACTGCTACTACTCGCTCGTCGGTTCCCCGCAGGTCGCGGGCGGTGGCAAAGCCCAACGCGGCTGAGATAGAGGTACTGCCGTGCCCGGCGCCAAAGGGATCGTGCTCGCTTTCGGTATGGGTGACAAAGCCGGACAACCCGCCATATTGCCGGAGAGTGGCAAACTGCTCCCGCCGACCGGTGAGCAGTTTATGGGTATAGCACTGATGCCCCACATCCCAGATGATTTTATCCGCGGGCGAATTTAGCACTCGGTGCAGGGCGATAGTTAGCTCCACCACCCCCAGGTTAGGAGCCAGGTGGCCGCCAGTGTGAGCGGTAGTGGCTATGATGCGCTCCCGTACCTCCTCGGCCAGCTTCCTCAACTCTTTGGCCGACATCTTCTTAAGGTCGGCGGGCGAGTTTATGTCGTCAAGATGCTTCGTCATAATCTGATGCTATCCGTGTAGGAGGGGCATTATTGCCCCGATGTAATCGCGACAGGCCTTCGCCTGCCGTAGCAGGCTTTCAGCCGACGTAGCCAAGGCTACTTTGGCGAAGTAGGCATGGCCTGCGAAGGCAGGAATGTCGCTCCTACGAAGACTGCTCCTGGCTCTCGGATTCTACATATTGTTCAATTCGGGCCTCGGTCTCGGCCAACTTTTGCTCGCACAACTTTTTCAGTTGCATGCCCTCCTCAAACTTCGCCAGTGCCTCCTGCAAGGGCAGTTCGCCCGCCTCCAGTTCAGCGACAATCTGGTCTAGCTTCTCCAACGCCTCTTCAAAGCCTAACTCCTCAGTGTCTGGTGACATAACCTAGCTCCTTCAACTTTGCTCGGGCTGAAGCTCCCTAACCTCAGTCAGAATATCGCCGTCGGTTACGGTTACGGCCATCTCCTCGCCGGGCTGCACTGCCCCTACTGATGCTACCACTGCCCCATCACGCTGGCGGCGGCAGATAGCGTAGCCGCGCTGCAGCACCCCCGCCGGGCCCAGGACGACCAGCGCGGCGGCGGCCTTCTCCAGGCGGCTTCGTAGCCTCAGCATTAGCTCCTGTAAACCTCGGCACAATTGCCCGCTGCCCTCATCCACCCGCTGCTGCCAGGGCTCAACCAGCATCTGCGGACGTACCATAATGGGCCGCTGCCGCAAACGCTCCAGCCTCTCTCCCCTCACTTGCAATTTGCTTCGTATACTGGCCTGAAGGTGGCGGACGATAGCCTGCAACTCAGCTAGCAGTTCCCGCCGATCGGGCACCACCATTTCGGCAGCGGCTGAGGGGGTAGCAGCTCTGACGTCAGCTACAAAGTCAGCTAGGGTAAAGTCAGTCTCGTGGCCCACCGCACTTATGACAGGTTTAGGGCTGGCGAAGATTGCCCGGGCGACTGCTTCTTCATTAAAGGCCCACAGATCCTCCAGTGAGCCCCCGCCCCGGCCCAATACAATCACGTCAATATCCGCATAGTCGCCCGCT
>JAUWJN010000114.1 GCA_030607655.1 bacterium | reverse complement strand
TGGATGAATATATCTTCCTGCTTATTGGTGTCTACTTCCTTAGTCACTTGCTGGGCGCCGTACGAATGAATGTAATGCACGTACTGGGCCAGCGCTTTGTCTATGAGTTGCGGGTGCGCCTCTACGAGCATCTGCAAAAGCTGTCACTAAGCTACTTCGAAAGCCGCTCGACTGGTGACATTATGTCGCGGCTATCCAACGATGTTAATACGGTCGAAGACATGGTGGTCCACGGTACTGACCAGGTTGTTTCCAATATCCTGGCCATCGTGGGCACCACAACGATATTGATGGTTGTGCACTGGCGTCTGGCTTTGGCGGGCCTATGGCCACTGCCGATATTCGTAGCTGCCCTGCTTATTTTTGCCCGCTATATTCGTCCCATTTATCGCAAGATTCGCGAGGACCTCGGTGATATCAATACTGAACTTCAGGAAAATATCGCAGGAATACACGTGGTAAAGGCTTTTGCGCGGGAGGACTACGAGCTGGAGAGATTCGACAAGTGGAGCCACGAGTATTATAAGGCTAATGTCCGGCGCATTTGGATGTGGACCACCTTTTTCCCCTTTATCGGCTTTCTCACCTCGATGAGCAGCGTCGGGGTGCTATGGTATGGCGCGGGGCCCTCGCTGGCGGGTAATTCGGTAGCTAGTGCGGGCGAGATTGTGATGTTCCTGGGCTATCTGATGCAATTCTATGGGCCGGTGGGCATGCTAGTTCGCGTCTATGACACCTTCAACCGCGCACTGGCGGCGCTAGCTCGCATTTTCCAGATATTTGATGAACAACCCGATGTGGAAGATGCCCCCGATGCCATAGAATTGCCTGACATGGAAGGTGACGTGCTGATTGACGATGTCACCTTCCGATACAAGACCGGCGAGATAGTGCTCAAGGAGGTCACCGTCCACGCCCGTCCCGGTGAGACAGTGGCCCTGGTGGGGCGCAGCGGGGCGGGGAAAACCAGCCTGGTCAATCTTATCCCCCGGTTCTACGATCCCCTGGAGGGCTGCGTGAAAGTAGACGGCCACGATGTGCGCACCATCAAAAAGGCTTCCCTCCGCAGCCACATCGCGCTAGTGCTCCAGGAGACCTTCCTATTCAATGGTACTGCTAAGGAAAACATCGCCTATGGCCGGCTGGACGCCGGGGACGAGGAGATTGTGGAGGCAGCTAAGGCGGCCTATGCTCACGACTTCATTATAGACCTGCCGGACCAATATGATACTCAGATCGGCGAGCGTGGGGTAAAACTCTCCGGGGGCCAGAAGCAGCGAATCGCCATCGCCCGCGCCATCCTGGCCAACCCGCGCATTCTTATCCTCGACGAGGCTACCTCCTTGGTAGATACTGAAGCCGAGCAACAGATTCAAAAGGCGCTGGAGAATCTCATGGCGGGACGCACTGTCCTCGTCATCGCTCACCGGCTGTCCACGATTCGCAGTGCCGACAAGATAGTAGTGATAGAGGATGGCGAGATAGTAGAGGAGGCTGACCACGAAGCCCTGATGGAGCAAGCCGGCCTGTATGCCGAGATGTACCAGCGCCAATTCCGCCTGGAAGACATCTGGGGTCTGGGCTCAGATCATCTGTCCCCGCCGTAAGCACACCCCTAAGTCTAACCTATTCTGAAGAGAAGAGCTCATTATGAAGATTATTGAGCAAGGGCCAGTCATAAATGTTGCCGAAGTCGGGGATTTACAAGCCGCTCTAGACGCAGTGCCAGCCAGCGGAGGTACGGTGCATATTCCAGCCGGCAAATACGAAATTGACCGCACCGTACAAATCGCCCTGGCTGACAAGCAGCACCTGTTCATAGTCGGTGAAGGCCGCGGCACTGTACTGATAAATGCCGACATCAACGGCGGCGATTTGCTGCACATCACTGGTCGCGAGGAGACCTGGTGGCCGGACCTGAAAATTACTCTCCGCGACCTGACGCTAGTGGGGAACTATGACAGCGGCGATGCGCTGGTCGTGGAGTATCCCAATGATACGATGATTGATGGCTGCTTCTTCTTTGGCCATGGTGGAAAGGCGGTGTACCTCAAGTCGCGGGGGGCTAATGTCGTGGTAAGAGACTGCTGGATGCGGGACTGCAAGCGAGGAGTTTACGCTGAAAACATCCATCACCTAACCTTTCATGGTAATCAAACCCGCTCCCGGGACGAGGGCCAGGTACAAGCTGAGCATGTCTATCTGGATGCGAACTGCCGCGAGATTCGCATTGTCAACAATCATCTGGCCTATGGTCACGCCGAGGGAATCATCCTGGAGGGCACTGTAGGGCACGTAATTGCCAGCAATACCATCGAGGGATTTACCGAAGGGATAAAGGCGATAGATTGCCAGGCTATAGTGATTGATGCCAACTATCTGCGCTGTCCGACGGGTATATATATGACTGGCAAATGTCGGGGATTCAATATCTCGGGGAATCAGATTGGGAACGCTGCGACCGGTGCCCTAGTGGTTGCCAAGCCGGCTGACTCCGGTGGCCATTCGATAGTGGGAAACATCGTGCGGCGCAGTTATTCTGAGGGCGGCGGCAAGGATGGACATCGCGGGATAGACCTGGGAGATACCCAGAGGTGCGTGGTAAGTGGAAATGTGATCGAGGGCGTAACCGAGGGGCCGGCAATTGCCGCCGGGCCTGGCGGCGGGCAGCACGTTATAACCTCTAACAACATCAGTAAGTGTAATGGCGCAGGTCTGGCTATTGAAGCCAAAGAATGCTTGGTAGCGAATAATTTGGTCGAATAACTCAGACTACGTCCATGTCAGGGGGCCTGCCTCTGGCCAAGGGTTCCCAGAGCAGTAGCCGCGGCCTGTTGTACCAAATCTTTGGGGTCATTTAGAGCTGCTCGGAGGGCCTCAACAGCATACTTTTTCTGGCCTATTTGCCCCAGACTGTTTGCCGCGTGCAGCCGTACACTCCACTCCTCGTCCGTGAGTGCCTTTAGTAGAGGGTTAACACTACTGCGACTATGTATCTCGCCCAGGGCTTTGGCTGCGGTCATCCTCACAACCCAGTCCTCGTCCGTAATCAGCTTAGCGAGATGTTTTGCGCCGTGATAGGTGCCGATGCTACCCAGGCCCTGTGCCACTGCACAGCGTACCGACGAGTCTGAAGAGCCGACGAGTCGGGCCAGATGTTTGACAGCAGGGGACTGACCTGTCTTGCCCACGGCCATGGCGGCATACCGGATTACTGTCTGATTAGGGTCGTCTAAGACCTTGAGCAGGGCTTCATAGGCCCGCGCATCACCGATGTTACCCAGGATCTCAGCAATACAACAGCGCACCCGAGAGTTATCAGTAATATCTAGCTGTTTGAGTAGAGTTTTGACGGCCCGGACCCCGACTTCGGTAAGTGAGTGGGTAGCTGCCCGGCGGACATCGTCACTGGGCGAGTTCAAAGTCGCTATCAGCGGTTTGATTACTACTGCTCCTCTTATCTTGCCCAGTGCTTCAGCGGCTGCCCGCGCTAGCTCTACGTTCTCAGAGTCCAGTACCTGGATAAGCGGGTCAATAGCTCGTTTGGCTTTCAGGTCGCCCAAGGCGGTGACCGCGGCCCGCTGTACCTCGGGGTTGGCGTCGGTCAGGCGAGCGACCAGTTGCTGGGCGACTGAGGCATCGCCAATATTGCCCAACACCTCCGCCGCCCATCGGCGGGTAGTCTGCTCCTTGCCGATGAGGGCATCTAGAAGCGAGGAAACCGCTGGCTCACCGATATTGGTGAGCGCTGCGGCGGCTGCCCGCTGGGCATTCTTACTAGTGTCGCTAAGGGTCTGTATCAGCGGTTCAACCGCTCGGTCATTGCCGATTTCGCCCAGGGCCTCAGTCACGGCTATGCGTACCTGGTAGTCACGATGGGCGAGAGCCTTAATTAGGGCGGGTACTGCCGATGGACCCGTCTTGGCCAACTGCTCAATAGCTTCTTGGCGCACGGTCGGACTTTTTGCCTTTAACTTCCTGACCAGATTAGAGATCTTGCTGTTAGATACAGCCATCCCCAACCCCCTTGGTACGTGTATACGGCGCTGCTGCCTGCTATAATAGTTGGCTGATGCCCTGCGCCACTTTGACAACCTATATGACGGGTGGCGACAAAGTGTACAGGCGGGGATAATGACAAACTCTTAGCTGGTTGTTTTGTAAGCTTAAAACCCGAAGTTGCCCAGGCAGCCGTTCCCGTTATGAAACAGGAAACCTGGACTTATAGTACCCATCTTAGTGGTGTCTACCCCGCGAGAATAGCCAACTGTCCCTGGTGCATACTGGTCTGCGTGCCACTAGACAATGTAAACCTAGAGCGGCGGCCCTGGTTCAGCAGATGGGGGAGATGGTGGCTGCACCTCCGCCGGTGGTGGGCCAGGTGGCGGGACTGGCTCAACGGCTGGTGATTCGGGTTCAACGGACGGCTCTACTTCCTCGGGGACGTCCGCTTCCTCTTCAGGTTCGGCAGGCTCCACTACTTTGACGCCCAGGCTGCGCTGCACGTCGGCCAGCTTCTCAGTTAGCAACTCTTGAAGTTCAGCTTGCTTAGCGGTAGCCTCGCCAACGGCGGCTTCAGCGGCTTGCTTCTTGAGATTGAGCAGTTGGGTGTATTCGTCATCGCCGGCCGCCGCCGCACTGCTGGCTACATCGCCAATTCGGGAAGCGGCTGCCTCCAGAGCCTGTATAGCTGCCGCCACATCGCCTTGCTCATTGGCTTCACGGGCTGCATCCAGGTCCCTGCCGATTTTGACCACTTGCGCCTGATAGCCCTGCTCTCGGACTTCTCGGGCGCGCTCGTCTCTTTGTCGGGCTTGGTCTATGGCCCAAAACAGACACCACACCAGGGCCGCGATAATAATCACCAACACTATCAACGTCCCTACACCCACGCCCCGGCGGCCAGGCGCCTGGGGTTCCTCCAACTCAATATCAATCTTCTCGCCCGCCTCCGATTCCTCGGCAGTCTCTTCCTGAGGCTCGTCTTCAGCCATTGTAGTGCCCCCTTTTTCTCTGTCGCTGCGGCGGAGGACAGAGAGCAGATAACTATATTAACGAGTAAATTATATAGCTGCCCGCGGCCAATGTCAAGTAGGATTGGCCGTGGCGAGCCCGCTAGGTAGTTAATCGGCGGGCCAGATTACTGCTTTTGCAGCCAGTTGCGGTCACTGAGGCGAGTGGTCAAGTCAGCGAGGAAGACGGCGGCATCAGCGGCATCAGCCGCCCGGTGGTCAACAACTAGATTAAGGTAAACACTTGGCTGAGCGACGACCCTGCCTTCCACCGCCAGTGGCCGGGGCTTGATGCTGCCTATGGCCAGGATAGCCGTCTGCGGAGGGCTGATAATGGCCTGGAAGCAGTCTACCACAGTCGGGCCGAGGTTGCTTACGGTGAACCCCGCCCCTTGCTGCAGAGAAGCCCGCAGTCGCCCCCGGCGGGCCAAATCTATCAGCTCGCTAGTCTCCTGGGTAATTTGTTGAACACTCTTTTGGTCAGCGTTAAAAACTGTAGGCAACAGCACCCCCTCGTCGGTGGCGCAGGCGAAGCCTAGGTTTATAGACTTGAGCACTTTTAGACCTTCGTCCTCATACCAGGCGTTTAACCGTGGATATTCTTTGAGAATAGAAGCTACGACCTTGATGAAATAATCATTGTAAGTAGGCACCGGCCCGGAGCTACTGGCTTCCTTACGGGCCTTGCGCACTTCTGTTAGTACTTCTATGTCAGCAAGTACCACCGACGAAAACTGGGGAATATCGCGGAAACTGCCCTGGGTCCGCTCGCCGATAGCCTGGCGGATGCGGCTGAGTGCGAATAACTCAAGCTCAGGCTCCCCCGAGTGCTGTTGTGAAGACATAGGCCCACTCTCCTTTGCAGAAAGTTGTTCACAAATTCAATGAGCTTTGGACATAATTATGATTACTGCTACCGCGATGCCGCTAAGTAATGCCAACAGGCCGTATCTCTTATGCGCTCTTTCGGCCTCAGGCAGTAAGTGGGTAGCGCCTACGTAGATCAAGGCACCAGCCGAAAGGGCCAGCAACATTCCCAGGGCTGATTTTTCCAGGCTGCTAACAAATGGATAAGACACTAACGTTCCCAGTGGTGTTGATATCGCCGCGGCTAAGAAAGCGTATAGGGCAGAAGTCCTGGCATTGAACCCACTTTGCAGTAACAGCAGGAAGGTTATTATCCCTTCGGGGAACTCATGCAGTATCATCCCGGTGGCGGCGAGTATCCCCGTGAATGTACTTACACTGAAGGTAACTGAGTAGACGACGCCATCTATAAAGGAATGGAAACCGATTCCTAACGCCGCTATCATCCCCACGGTACAGGAGATATCTCTTTCCTTACCGCACACAAAGCCTTCCAGATATCTGTTGGTCAGGTGGAGGACTAAGAATCCAATTAACAGGAACGCCGGCGCCCGAGGATTCATCAGCAGGGCTTCGGGGATAATATGCAAAAAAGGCACCGCGATAAGCACGCCCGCCGCAAAACAGATGAAGTACGTTATCGCCTTCCGACCCCATTGTTCGTGTGTTTTTATTACGTATATTCCTATTGTGGTAACCAGACATGCTAACAAGCTGGCTATCATCGGCGGCCAGAAACTATGTGCTGGCATCTCTCATCACTCCCTCTGAGACCGGGCACTCTCCCTAGCAGTCAAGAAGCGATTTTGCGACGTATACAGTTGGCCTATCCCGATGGCGGCAAGTCTAACTTTATATGCAGCTCGCGCAGGGCGGCAGGATCAGCCGGCGAAGGAGCGCCGCTCATCAGGTCCTGAGCCCGCTGGGTCTTGGGGAAGGCCATAACCTCGCGAATATTACTCTCCCCACACAGCATCATCACCAGGCGGTCAAAGCCGGGGGCGATGCCGCCGTGAGGCGGAGTACCATACTCAAATGCCTTCAGCAGGAATCCGAAGCGACGCTCCGCCTGCTCCGCATCAATGCCCAACACGTCAAAAACCTGCTGCTGGATGTCGCGCCGATGAATTCGGATGCTCCCGCTGCCCAACTCCACGCCGTTGAGCACCACGTCATACGCCTGGGCGCGTACCCGGCCCGGATCAGTCGCCAGCAGTTCAAAATCATCGGGATGGGGCATACAGAACGGATGGTGTTCGGCCTCCCAGCGATTTTCTTCTTCGTTCCAGGTAAATAGCGGGAACTCTAGTACCCACAGCGGTGCGAAGGTATTCTCATCAATCAATCCCAGCCGGCGGCCCATCTCGCGGCGCAGCCAGTCCAGACTCTCAGCCGCGATTTCAGCGGTATCAGCGACCATCAGCAGCAAATCGCCCGGCTCGGCCTCAAAACGCTCAGTAATCTGGTGTAGCTGCTGTTCGCTGAAGAACTTCGCCACGGGCGAGTCAAGGCTGTCCTCAGTTACCTTCATCCAGACTAACCCCTGCGCCTTGTGCGACTTGGCGAATTCAGTCAGTTCATCAAGCTGGCCGCGGC
>JAUWJN010000142.1 GCA_030607655.1 bacterium | reverse complement strand
TGTCATTCCCTGCGGCGAAGTTCTCTCAGTAGAACACTTGCTAAGAGTCTGCGGCAAAAGGAGAATGGAAATGAAGCGACCACTTACGATAGGTATTGTGCTGTTGGGCTTAGTTGTTGCCATCTCACTGGGGGGCTGCCCGCGGCAGCAGAGTGCCCTGCCACCCGTAGGTGGAGGTCCTGCCACGTCCGCAGCAGTGGCACCACCAGCTCCAGAGCCAGCCCAGGCTCAGGAACTCAACTGTTCGGTGTGCCGCCGGCCTTGTGACCCTAACCAACTGATACAGGCTGAGACCGCCGAAGGGATACTAACTTTCTGCTGCCCGGTGTGCCTGGCCAGTTACGTCGCCGACGGCAAAATAAACCCGGAAACTGACACCACCACCCTCCACGATTATATAACTGAAGAACCTGTATCGCTGGCGGAAGCCGTGATTATAGTAGACAGTGATGTGATTTGTCCAGCCGGGCGGTCAGCGGTTGTTATGGGCAGCGAAGAAAATGCTGATAAGTTTATTGCTCAGCACGGCGGGGCCAAGATGTCATGGGATGATTTCCTTACCGAGCAAGGCCAGCGCTAGCTGCCGGCCCTGTTGCGCCGATGGTACTGCACGGGCGACTGTGGGGGAGAGTAGGTCGTTGCCGGGAATTTTTGCTTTTGTCGGTCGGATTGTGGTATAATTAGTATGTGCTAATTACGCCTTGGGGGCAAAGGTCGAAATGCGATTCAGGGAGCCCGACGAAACGATTTTGCAAGACCGGTGCAGGCAGGCTAGCGAGGTCCTGGTCTCTGCTCCATTCTTCTCTGATAAAGCCTTAAGCTGGATATGCCCTGCAGATGGGGGAACACTGGAATTCTGGACCAGGCTTAACCCCTACGATTGGGCTGCCGGAAGTGGAAACCCCGAAGCCCTTCTAAGATTCGCACACACAATCGGGGAGAATAACTTCGTGCTTCGAGTGAATCCCCGTCTTCACGCGAAAATCTATATTGTAGACAGAAGCTGGGCGTGGATAGGGAGTCCCAATTTAAGTGTCGCGGCCTTTAGGCAGCAGATCGAGGTACTGGGGGAGCTCGATAGCGAGGATGATATAAGGGCCCTTGAGGGGGTTGTCAGCCACCTGCGAAGGAAGATTCACCCCATGCCGCTTCAGAAGCTGAGAGATTTCGTAGAGCTGACTAAAGACGTTGTTCAAGGCGCTCGTGAAAAGGGAGAGGGCGCAGACGAGGACATGGAAGCCGCTGTGTTCCTCCTCGACGAGCTCGTCGGCCCAAAGCCCACCACACAGCCCCAAGTACTACCGTTGATCGACGAGTTCATCGGATACCTGCGTGAACACCAGCAAGAGTTCGGACTCGGTCAAGAAGTTGTCGCCCGCTACGATGGGAAGCATAATCTCCAGGGCCATGTCAAGCAGACGTACTATGGCACCTGTGTCTTCCTTCTCGAAGCCTCCAACAGAGACTTGTTAGGGTTTATCCTTTCGCAGCCCGTAGGAGAACACGACTTGCTAGAAATCCAAAGCCATGACCTCCAGGACAGGTGGATAGATTTCCTCGATGCTAACGCGACTTTTCGAAATGAAGAGCTGCAGTTCCGGTTCTCTACACTTAGGACTATTCTGCCAGAAAGCTGCGGAGGCTACACACAGGGTGGGGGCGGGGCCATCTCCACTCTGAAACGTGTGTTTCCTCTTACCGCTAGATTCCTTCGCGACAAGAGGTATGTCAATGCTTAGTGACATCGCTCTCTCTGTCTTGTCGGGGTCGAATAGAGACCCGCTGGAGTGCTTGCAAACTGTGCCCCATTCCCAGCGGTCATATATTGGAACAAGCCAGAATAACATTGCAGAAATGACAAACCGCTTGGTCTGCGCAGATTGTCTGCATGCGCTAAACGAATTGCCGGATGACTCTGTCGACTTGGTGCATACTTCCCCCCCGTACAACATTGATAGACCCTACCGCGGTGCGTCCGATAGAAGGTCATTGGCTGACTATAAGGTCTTTTTGAACGAGGTTGTTAATGAGCTGGGGAGAGTAGTTAAGCCAGGAAGCTCTGTTTTCTGGCAAACGGGCTATACGCAAGTAGATGACGGCGGAATTGAGACAATCGATACTGTTACGGCGCCCTTTTTTGAATCGGCGGGTTTCCGCCTATGGGATAGAATCATTTGGAATTATTTTGGCAGCATGGCTTTTACGCGAAAGTTCACCAACTGCCATGAAACAATTCTGTGGTACTGGAAACCAAGTGCCAGCGGCGGGCCCTTTTTCCAACTGGACCCAGTTCGCACAGTCATAAAGGAGATGGATCCGAGGAACAACTTTTGGGGGAGGAATCCAGGTAACGTATGGGCTATCAACCGTGTGGCACACGGGAGTACGCGCCAGTCAAGCCATATCGCCGTTTTCCCAGAGGCGCTTTCGGAGAGGATTATTAGAGCTTGCTCTCAGACGGGCGACTTGGTCTTGGACCCATTCGCTGGTAGTGGCACTGTCGCCAAGGTAGCACATTCACTTGACCGCGATTGGCTGTCCTTCGAGCTGTCCGAAGAGTATGTGCGGGACGCGGATAAGCGCCTGGGTTACCAACAGCGCGGCGAATTAAACACTTTGGCATCTTTGATCATAAAGAACGCGTTCGACAGAGAGGACCAAGAGTTGCGTGTATTGGACATTAAGGACCGGTTTGAAAGGATTCTGTTCGCGCCGGAACTTAGTGAGTGTATCTCTACGACTCAAACCCTAATCAACCGCGTGTTCCCTGATGGCGTGGCGGGGCAAGAAATCAGGGAAAACAAGCTCGGCGCTTGGAAGGCGTTCGCTGAGCTAGCTAACCGAGAGGACTTCGGTACTGAAATAGAGCACATCCTTACCGAGGCATATCCAAATCGTGAGCACCAGACTTATGCACTACGTTATGCCACGGCTATGGGACTTGTGGAAACCCTTCGTAGCTATTGGCAAAACCTGACGGGAAAAGAACAATATGTGGAGAAGCTTCTGCAGTCAGAATGGTCAACGTATGAATCGATAACTCCGTCGGTGTTTGTCCTGATCAGCCGAGAGCCTCGTATCCGGTGGGAGAACGAGGAGCAAAGGACTCTATTGCCGCAAGTCTCGGAGGAATACTTGAAGGACTTGATAACCGACCACAAAGCCCTACAGGAGCTCCAGGACAAGATCACAGAACATGTTGCCGCAAAGAAAACTAAGGAAGAAGTTGCGTCATTATTTGATCTGAATCTGTTTAGTTCGTTGGTAGGATCGCTATCTCCCGAGGCGCTAGCTCTCCTTCGCAAACTCTTAGGCCGAATTGAAAAACTGGCCCCGAATTATCCTATACAAAACCCTGGGCGCACGGTGGAGGTAATCACCAAACTCTGACGCTCTTTCCCGCCACGAAGTCTAATTCCTCGGTCGTTGCCGGGAGTGTCTGTAAGGCGGCCTCGCTACTCGGAGGCGCTATGCTTACTGAAGACGAAGCGTGAGCCGGTGTAGATGAACCACGCCGCCAGGGCTACGATAATTACCCCGCAGGCTAGCACCAGGATACTGTACACTGCGGGTTGGAGCAGTAGCTTGCTGCTGATAATGACCAGCCCCACCACCGAATACCAGGCAAAGTCGGACAGTTCGTGGGCCAGGTAGAAGGTGAGGTATTCCCCGGGGGTTTCGGGTGCCAGATGAGCCAGGCCACCGGCCCCGATAGTCGCCCACCAGCCGATGAAATAGGGATTAGCCGCGCATACCGCGGCTCCCGCGATTACCAATTTCCACCAGCCAAAGGCCGCCTGTGAAGCGCTCAGGTCCAGGGCCAATCCTGAGGCCTGCCGAATCATATCCACGCCCATCCAGGCCAGCGCGGCCCCGCCCCCCAGACCTATCGCGCCCCGTACTGCCCGCCGCTGCAAAACCACCTGCAGGCCAGCGATAATAAACCCGACGGTAATCAATTCCAGCAGCGCGTGGCCGAGCATCAGCCCGGGCACGGCGACAAAGCCCTGGGCCGCGGTCTGGCCGATGACCAGTGCCAGCAGCGGCCCGGGCATCATGGCCCCGGACAGACCGGTTATGAAGGCAACTGCGGCGATACGGAGAAATCTCAAGGTGGTAGTCCCTGCTGGTTTACAGTCTCAACGCACAGTGACTTTCGCGCTATCGGGGCGCGACTCCTTCCTGGCCTTGTGAACCACGGGCAGGAACTTTGACGAAGATGAATGTGTCAGATTAAGTAGCGGCAGAGACCTTGCTGCCATACGGAGACAGAACCTGATTACTGGGAGGTATGATTATGACCCGCAGATGGCCGTTGATGCTGGCAGTAGTGGTGCTCATTGGGCTGATAGGCGCGGGGTTGGGTGTGACGATATTCGCTCAGGACGAGAACGGGGGCGACGATGGTCCGGCCGCCGCGCCCGCCGTAAGCAACCCGGTGGTAGCGGTTATTGCCTACCAATCGGAGACTGAATACGAACCGGACCCCTTTGAGCCTGACCGCCTGCGCCGCGCTAAGACCGAGGTAAAGCAGCTTGTGCTAATTCGGGCAGACGGGACAATAGAACACAAGCGAGCCTGGTAGGCACCGCCAGGATTAACCAGGCAGGTCAGATAGAGAAAGGAGATTGCGATGACCAAGATAGAAGTTGGCTATGATGAGTATGTTCAGCAGGTTATGGCCGCGGTGGGGAAGGGATTGCTGTTGGCCTCCCAGGATGCCAATGACAAGCCTAATGCTATGGCTATCGGCTGGGGGACGGTAGGCGTCGTTTGGGGCCGGCCGATGTTCGTGGTATTAGTGCGCTTCTCGCGCTACACCTTTGAATGTATTGAGGCCACCGGCGATTTTACGGTCAATGTGCCTTACCCGCCGATGGCGAGGGATGTGGAGTTTTGTGGGACAGTATCGGGCCGGGACTACGATAAGTTCGCCGAGCGGGGCTTTACAGCGGGCGAGTCGGCCACGGTGGACTCTCCCTATATTGACGAATGCGGGCTGGTCTACGAGTGCAAGGTAGTGCAGCACACCGATGTTGTTCCGGAGAATTTCGCGCCGGAGATCATTGACGAATTCTACGCCGGCGGCGACTTTCATCGGGTCTACTTTGGGCATATATTGCGGGTAATAGCCGATGAGGACTTCGCTACACGCCTAGAGGTAGGTTAGGCCGGTCTGGACTTTACGGAGCGGCGTGGGATGAGGTCACTTGGTGACTACTTCGTAGAGTTGGGTGGCGAGCTGGCGGATACCGTCGGCCCCGGGCAACTGGGATAGCCAGCGCTCCGGCCAGACTTGCTCGCCCCAGTAAGCGCCGCAGATGGCCCCCACGATAGCCGCGCGCGTATCGCTATCGCCCCCGTTGACGACGGCTGAGACCAGGGCGGTGACCGGATCATCAGACCAGTACATAACGCAATAAGTTACCGTAGCCGCAGTCTCGAAGGCCGTCCCACCCAGACCTAGCTGGGGGAAAGCCTGGAGCGGCGGCACTCTTGACTCCACCAGTTCGCCGGCCTTCATAATCTCGTCAGCGGTGCGGGTGGCGGGGAGCAGTGAAGCGAGCTGTACCGCCAGAGTTTCCAGCTCCAGTTGGCCGGCGGCGGCCCAGATTACCGCATAGGCCACGGCTACCGCCGCCGCCAGGGCTTCTTCGTTGCGATGCGTAATCACGGCACAGGTCTGGCAGTCAGCCTCCAGGCCTTCGCGGTCAAAGGTGTGGAGCAGTCCCACCGGAGCGATCCGCATGGCTACGCCATTGCCGCCGCCATACTCACCTTGTTGCCCAGCCTCGTTCCAGGAGGTCCCGGCTTGTAAGCGCTTCATAGAATGGTAGGTAGCCCGGCCGATACCCCGGCCGCCGGCCTCAAACCAGGCCAGATACTTGGCCGCCAGGTCCGGGCCCGCCACCACCGCGCACTCCACTATGGACCGGGCCGTAGCCATGGTCATAGCGGTATCATCAGTCCATTGGCTCATGCGCAAATTGACGGGGTCAAAACGACCGTCATAGTAGGCCTCGGCCAGCTCCGTGCCGGGATACCCCTCCCAGTAGGCCCCCAAGCAGTCCCCCAGGGCCAGGCCCAGTAGACAGCCGGTGAAGCGCTGTAGTGTGGAAATCTCCGCGCCCTGCTCCTTGCTCATTTGCTCTCTACCTGACAGATAAATACACCTTATGAGGGCAAGAATCCTTCCTGCTTGATAGACATTTGAGGAAACAGTTTAGGAATCAGGAGGTATTGAACTTGAGCACGGCTGACCCCAGTAGAGAAAAAGCCGGCTCGCTGGCAGGCAAGCCGGCTAGCCATCATTGGTAGCGGGGGCGGGATTCGAACCCGCGACCTCAAGGTTATGAGCCTTGCGAGCTACCTAACTGCTCCACCCCGCGATATGTAGTGAATTATAACATATATCAGCGCGTTTGTAAAGTATGGGGGCCACGCGGGGAAACATTGACACTATTGCCTAGTTGGTGATAGACTTATTTGTTACACTACTGGTTTGCCCGCCCGGGGTTGCGATGTCCGAAAAGCAAATACGAATATATGGCGCCCGCCAGCATAACCTTAAGAACTTGACGCTGGAATTGCCCCGGCAGCGGCTGATTGTCTTCTGCGGGGTGAGCGGCTCGGGCAAGTCGTCGCTAGCCTTTGACACCATATATGCGGAAGGCCAGCGGCGGTACGTTGAGTCGCTATCAGTGAATGCCCGCCAGTTTCTCGGTGAGATAACCCGACCGCAGGTAGACCACATTGACGGCCTCTCCCCCGCCATCGCTATTGATC
>JAUWJN010000235.1 GCA_030607655.1 bacterium | reverse complement strand
TTTAGGCTGCTGCGGACGGCGGGGCACAGACTGAGGGGCCGTCCGAACCTGCGCCGTTGCGGACCGTCCAGAAATCGCCCGGGGTGGGTAAGTTCTGGCCGCCAGTCCTGAAGACGGAGTGGCCAGCATACGGGGCGTCTGCAAACCTAGTACCACAATCCCCACGGCCAGTAACACCGCGGCGGCGGCCCCGCCGAGTATCCACCCCAGCCGTGCCCGCTGGCGCTCAAGTTGCGCACTATTAGATTCGCTTGGGGCCTCACCGGAGTAAGCAGCCCGGCGGCGCCGGACCCGCTCCAGGCGCTGGTCCACTTCCGGGCCGGCGCCTAACTGTACCGCTAGCTCGTACCAATCCGCCGCCTCTGACCACAACTGGCGGGCGGCAAAGGCATCAGCCAACACGGCATGGGCCTCAGCACTATCCGGATAACTGTCCACCAGTTCTCGGCAGATGACTTCCGCCGTCTGGTACTGGCCGCTATTAATCATCTCTGCTACCCGTTCGAGCTGGGCGGCGAGATTCGCAGGGGCCTGGGGCCCGTTCTCTTTAGGCATTGCCACCCTACCTCCCGGGAATATCAACGATCGGCTTCTCCATCCTCAGCCTGGTAACCTGATAGCCGGCTCGCTGGTAGAAGGCCATGGCCTCTTCATTATTGACGCTGGCATCTAACGCTGCTTTCTCGGCGCCGGCGTCGCGACACCACTGCTCAGCGATACTCAGCAGCTTTTGGCCATAACCTTGCCCCCGCCACTGCGGGGATACATACACGTTCTTAATATAGCCGAGACAGCGGTCAATCATAGTAGTGATTAGCGCGGCCCACACAAAACCGCAGACTTCACTGCCATCTTCCAGCACCCACAGCCGTTCCGCGGGCTGGCGTGCCGCCATCCGCAATTGCTGCTCATAATCGCGCAGAAAGGCTTCGTCCACCCGGAAGCTGGGGAAATTGCGCTCATAGGTCTCGTACTGAAACTGTAAGACCGTCTCTTTGTCCCGGCGCCAATTGAACCGGCGAATACTAGGAGCCAACTGTTAACCTCCTGCGACGCCCTGGGCCGCCATAGCCTTGGGCGACGGTGGCGGATTATCCCCCCTCGTCAATGAGCTGGACATGTTCCTGGACTACGCGGGGTGGGCACAATTTGATAAACGCTTTAAGTGCCAGCACCAGCACCACTGTATCGTCCAGCCAGCCCACTGGTACAAGGGGGAAATCGGGTATCAGATCCATGGGCACAACGAAATACAGCATTCCGGCCACCAATGCGGCTTTAGCTAACCAAGAGACACGACGGTCCTGGAATAGCCGCCAGTATAATTTGATGAAGTTGGGGACGTGCAGCAGCAGCCGGGCCATCGCCAGCGGATTATTGCTCCATCCGGGCGGGAACCTATTCTGTGCCATTGAGTGTCCATACCTTTCTTTTGCCCAGCTATATATATTCTACCCGCAACCTGGTCTGGCTTACACCTTCGGTTCCGGGAGAGTACTCCCCCGGCATCCATCTACTCTGTCATCTCATCTTTACCCCCCATAGCTGCGGAGGCGGTGTTGCGGATATATAGGTAGATGAATAAGCCCGCCGCGGCAATGATGTATAAGCCAGCGGCAACAACGGGATGAAGCACACCGAAGACGGCGAGCACTAACCCGATGCCAATGGTAACGCCAACTAACCACAACAGCAGCGAGATGGCTTTCTGGCCGCGGAACTGCTCCAGTATCTCCCACAGCCCGGGTTGCGGCTCCCCACACTCTATGCAATGAGTAACATTACGGGGAGTTTCCGCGCCGCATTGGTGGCATATTCGCGCCTTAGTTGCCGCCAGTCGCTGCCGGCGTTCACACTGTTTGAGTCGGCCTTTGATCCGGCCACTTTTCATTGCTTTCAGGTAAGCTTCGTAATATCGGGCGGCCAGGCTAAAGTCTTCACTGGCATAGAAAATATCGCCCAGCTTCATATAGGGGTATGGGATGTCGGGTCGCTCTTTGGCCATCTGCAAGTAGTTGGCGATGTCCCGCTCGCGCATTCGCTGCAGGCCGATCTGGTTAGCCAGGTAACTGGCTACCGGACCAACCAAGGCCAGGGCCAGAGTCATAAAGGCAAATAGCAAGCCCACGGGTGAAGATATCGTGGCAATGGTGATGCCGAAGGCGGCTATATAGGCGAAAGTCCAAGCGGAAAGCTCTCCCAGACTAATCTCGTGGTCAAGGTACATCCCGAACATCCGCAGAAAGGCGAATGCCGCCGGAATGAAGGCAACCACCAATATGCACAGTCCCAAGACAAGACTTCCCAGATCCACGCCCATAATGACTCACCACCTCCCTTAGCGGCCTTCGGATAGACTAGCTCCTCGCTCAATCAACCGGTGCCTGAGGTGCTGGGTATTGATGCCACTTACTGCCTGTTGCTGCCGGCTGGCGATAGCTGCGGCCACGCCCGCCGCCTCGCCGATGGCCGCCGCGATCGGCATAACCCGCAATGATGAGTGGGCTTCATGGTCGGCGGAGATGGGCCGGCCCGCGACCAGCAAATTGTCAAAGCCGCGGGGGCATAGACACCGATAGGGAATATCATAGGTTTCTCCAGGTGGCAGTTTCTTAATCACGGTGCCGGTGCCGGTGGGATTGTGTATGTCCACCGGATAACAGCCGCGTGCAATGCCATCGGGGAACTTACGCGCTCCCAGCACATCCTCGCCGGTCAACACATACTCACCCATAATCCGGCGGCTCTCGCGAACTCCTATCTGCGTCCCGGTCGCTGCCAAATAGGCTCGTTCAAAGCCGGCTACCTGTGCTTTAAGGAACGCGACCATCTGTTCTACCTGTCGCCGGCCTTCCAGTTCCGCCTTGGTGAGGTCGTTAGCATCGGTGCCATCCAGTCTCACCACTCGCGTAGTGTTAAGATGTATCTCCCCCCGGCGGGTAGTATAGAAAAGCAGAACATTCTCCCGCGGATTGTCAATTTCCCCACGAGCTTTGGCCTCATCGTAGAGGTGATTTATTTCCTCGCGGGGCGGCATGCGCTCCTCATCAACTCTGCCCATTCTGAACATCAAGGTCATCGGCTGGCACAGCCCGTCCTCGGGCCGGCCCTGCTCATATTCCGCCCCCGCCGCCGCGGCCAGGTCGCCGTCACCGGTGGCATCTACAAAAACGGCAGCCTGGGCCGCTTCAATCCCCGACTTGCTCACCAGGATTGCCCGGATGACCTGGCCGCCTTCTGCCACTGCTGCGGGCACCATGGTATGGAGCCGCAACCTGACTCCCGCTTCTTCGCACATCTGTTGGCAGACGGATTTCATAATCTCCGGGTCAAAGGCATCCCGACCCCATTCATCCTGACGATGGCTCCAGCCGCCGGCAGCATCAAGCTTATCAATAATGCGTTGGAACAGTCCCCTAATAATCTGCTCGCCGCCGGTGTAGTAGGGCATAAACGGGTTAATCAGCCCCGCCGTAGCCATCCCGCCCAGAAAGCCGTACCGCTCAATTAGGAGAGTATCGGCTCCTTCTTCAGCCGCCGCCACCGCCGCACACAGCCCCGCCGGTCCGCCACCGATTACGGCCACTTCGGCTTGCAACGATACAGGCATAGTTCGCAGTAAGCCTTCGTCAATGTGCTCCATTATGAGTCCACCAGTTTTTCTTTAAGCATCTGATTGACCAACTGCGGATTGGCCTGACCGCGGGTCCGGCCCATTATGTAGCCGACCAGAGCGCCCAGGGCCTTGCCCTTACCCGCCTTGAAGTCTGCCACCACCTGGGGGTTATTGGCGATCGCCTCGGCTACCAGCGCGGCCAACTCATCGGCGTCACTAATCTGCGCCAGGCCCTGTTCCTTCATTATCTCGTCAGCGCTCTTACCGGTATTAGCCATCAAGGGGAATATGTCCTTGGCTATCTTGCCGCTAATGGTGCCCGCGGCCACCAGCCCCAGAAGCTTAGCCAGCCCTGTCGGGCTAACTGCCAACTCTTCAATAGTGATATTCTTGTCATTCAGATAGCCCATAGCCTCACCCATCAGCCAGTTACTTGCCGGCTTGGGATCAGCGCCGGCGGCCACGGTCTGCTCGAAATAGTCCGCCAGAGCTTTGCTATCAGTGAGCACGTCAGCATCATATTCTGGCAGGTCATACTGTTCAACCAGCCTGCGGCGACGGGCAGCAGGCAGCTCCGGCAGACTG
>JAUWJN010000174.1 GCA_030607655.1 bacterium | reverse complement strand
GCGACTGCGCATAATCCTGATAGGCCTGCTGCTCGGCACGATTTCGCCGCTGCTTATGGCGGTGGCGCGGTCCTGGGAGCTGTTCATCCCGCTGCGGATGCTAGGGGGAATGGGCGCAGCAGCAGTGTGGCCAGCATTGATAGCGCTAATAAGCGAACGGGTGCGCCCGCAGGACAAGGCTACTGCCCTGGCCGGGTTCAATCTCGCCTGGATTTCCGGAGTGGGGATAGGGCCGGCGCTTGGCCTGGAAATTGGTGACCGCTTCCATTCCAACATATATGCTTTCTACACTAGCAGTGTACTACTGTTCTGTGCCGCCGTGGTAGCTGTTATGGTCTGGGGGGCCGAGCGCCGGCATCGCCGTCACCTGTCATCACCAAATCCTGATGAAGCCACGAATGCCGCCACGCCCCGACGGCGACGCAGTTGGCTAACAAGGTTGCGTCAACTGCGCCGCCAGCGTCCGGTGCTGTTGCATATGCTGTGGATATTTGCCCTGATACAGTTGGGGCTGACTATGCTGCTGCCGGTACTGGTATTATACGCCCAAGAGAAATTGCATATGACTCAGCATCAGATGAGCCAGGCCTTCTTAGGCCCCGTTATTGTGGTGGCCGCTCTGGCGCTACCCCTGGGCAGGCTTTCCGCCCGTATTGGCCGCGACCGGGCTATCCATCTGGCGCTACCTCTGGCCGCCATCGCGCTGTTGACCATCCCTTGGGTGCAGCAGATATGGATGCTTATTCTCGTCGCCACTGTGATAGGTATCTGCTTTGATCTGGCCACGCCAGCTTGGCTGGCTTTGACCAGCCAACTGGCTCCCAACCACCGCCAGGGCCTGGCGCTGGGCGCGATGAACACCGCGCAGGGGCTGGGATTCATCGCCGGGCCGGTCATCGGAGCAGCTCTATATGAGCAGCTATCAGTAACTGCACCTTTCTGGGCTTCGGGCTCAGTTATAGCCGTAGCCGCTCTGGCGGCTATTATGCTGATCAGGGTGCCCAATTCCATCGATGCTGCCAATGCCTTATCCGCAGACACCTAGCAAGGACATCTGGTATGGCAAGCAGACAGAAATTCGGCTCCTTCGTCCGATTCCTACCGCCAAGTGGCACGGGTATTGCATATTATCTCAATAAATGTACTTAACGTCACATCAGATGAGTAACGGATACTGTTGCAAAACTAGTGGGAGGGGCACCCTTGCCCCGATATGTGTTTAGCTTTGCCCAACCAAATCAACACAATCGCTCGGCAAGCTCGGGATGGTGAGCCTGCCGAACTATTTATTCTCGCCAGCCACCCGCAATTACCTTTTGCAACAGTCTCGTAACAGATACTCAATTGAGGAGATCAACGACTATGAAATGTGCTTTTCATCCATCTACCCCAGCGGCCGGCTCCTGCCCAGCCTGCGATCGCCCCCTGTGTGAAGCTTGCTTACAAGCTATCCAAAGAGCCGGTGTATGCTCCGCTTGCCTGGCGGCTCCCGCGCCGCAGCGCACGCGGATGGGCCTGCTCATTGGCTTGGGCGTTGGCGGTGGCATCGCCATCATCCTACTCGTGATTGGCCTACTTGTGGGGCTTCGGTTCTACAACAAAGAACTCGCACCGCATCAGCGGGGCCAGGTGCCTGCCGAGGTCGTGGCCATTGAGGAGGCGGGTTCCTCGGGTGAAGAAGTCGCCGCTCAACCCGGTGAGGAGGCTGCGATAGCGTTTGCCAGTTCGCTCAGAGAGGGGTGGGTGGCCGAGGTGACCTCTCATGTCGATGATTGGCGAACGGTCCACGCCGCAATTGGCCCTTCCGACGGCGATTGGACTACCTGGCTGGAGGTGGAATGGGATGACGCTGCCGGGGATTACGCACTGATGGATGAGGGGCCGATAGCTCAGGAGGAAGAAGAGGAGGTCCCCGACATCTACCAGCCGGGGGAAGAGGTAGCTAAAGAGGCTGCCTTGGCCGATACTCCTGACTGGGTGGCCCGGGTGGTCAAGCACTCATCGGATTGGAAGACAGCCACCGTATGGGTAGGGCCTCCGCAGTCGGAATTCATGTGGGCCATCAAGCTACGGTGGACTGATGAGCTGGACTGTTACGATATAGTAGGGGTGGAGGAGATACCTTATCCGTGAGGCTAATGATTCCGTCCTCCTCTACTATGTAGGGCTGAAGTCGCCCCAGTGTCGCCTGGTCCACCTCCACCTCCGCCCGCACATGGTCTGGCTGGTATTCGACAGTGAGTACCCGGCCACGGGCATGTAATAGTTTCAGCAGCTCCAGGCGGTCATAGGGCAATTGCACGGTAACCGGTACTCGCTTCCGCCTGATTAGCTGTTGCAGTTGGGCCTGGAGGCCAACCAGCCCATCGCCGGTAAGGGCTGATAGGGGGAGGGCCTGGGGAAATCTGGCCGGCAAGACCTCGGCTTGCTCAGAGTCAGCAACTAGGTCCCACTTGTTCAAGACAATTATTCGGGGCTTATCCAGGGCTTCCAGAGTGCCCAGAATGTCTTCGGTGGCCTGGTGCTGACCAATGACCTCCGAATCACTGGCATCTATTACCTCGATGATGAAGTCAGCCTCCACTACCTCTTCAAGAGTAGCGCGAAATGCAGCAATCAACTGAGTAGGCAGGTCGCGGATGAAGCCCACAGTATCGCTGACCAGCAACTCGCCGCCTTCCCCCATATCTATACGGCGCACCGTAGGATCCAGCGTTTCAAACAGCCGGTCATGGGCGGCCACTTCTTCGGAGCCGGCCAGAGCATTAAGCAGTGTGGACTTCCCGGCGTTGGTGTAGCCGACGATACTGGCGGCCGGCAGTCCCGATTCGCGTCGGGCAGTGCGTTCTGTATCCCGCCGGCGTCGTACCTTCTGTAGTTGGCGCTGCAAATGTGCTACGCGGGTGCGCAGCCGCTGCCGGTCCATCTCCAATTTAGTCTCGCCCGGGCCGCGGACGCCGATGCCCCCGCGCATCCCGCCGCCAATGCGCGACATCATTACGCCCCGCCCGACCAGGCGAGGTAACAGATAGGTCAGTTGGGCCAATTCCACCTGCAACTTACCTTCCCGGCTGTGGGCATGTTGGGCAAAGATGTCCAGAATCAGTTCAGTGCGGTCCAACACCTTGCAGCCGAGGCCATCTACTAGATTCTTCACCTGAGCGGGATTCAGTTCGGCATCAAATACCACCATGTCCACGTCTGACTCCACGACCGTGGCGGCTAACTCCTCCACTTTGCCCTTACCAATAAAGGTATGCGAATCGGGTTTGTGCCGCCTTTGTGTGAGTATGTCTGTCGGGGAAGCCCCCGCCGCCCGAACCAGCTCCAGCAGTTCTTGCATACTGCGGCGACTGTCACCGACTAGCGCCTCAATTCCTACCAAGATGACGCGCTCCGGCTCAAGCGGGATTCCTTCGGCCGTCTCCGTCAGTTTCTCACTCATTAGCAGATGACGCCGGCGGGGGTTGTTCTAAGTAGTCTAAGGACAATGCTGCGTTGTAGTGCTCTATTTGTGGGCCGCGCTCTCAATTTTCTGCAAAGCCTCCTCTATCGCTTCCCGCGACGGGCACTCCTCATCACTAAGAACTTCTCTTAAGACGGGCACTGCTTCCTGCGCGGCGGCGCCCATGTCGGCAACCAGCTCCACCGCCCAGTCGCGAAAGCTCCCGCAGCCCTCGTCTTTGAGCACTTCTATAGCCATCGTTAGAGCTGGCTCCGGCTGTTGGGTAATCTGCCATAATGCCTTAGCCGCCGCAAGGCTCACTAACTGATCCTCCTCCTCGGTGGCTGCTTGGAGGGCTGGTACTGCTTCCTGAGCTGGTGCGCCAATTTGCCCTAGCGAGTGCGCGGCCTCCTGGCGCGCGGGACATTGGCTATCTTGGAGGCACTCTACTAATGCGGGTACGACCCCGGGCAACGGCCCGATCTCCCCCAACGCCTCGGCCGCTGCCTTACAGACTTGCTCGTTTTCATGTTCTAAAGCCCCTATGAGAGCAGGCCGTGCTTGCTCGAGTGGGGCGATGAGGAGCAACGACTCTAGTACTGTTGTCGGCGCAACACAGTCGCTATCTTCAAGGCAGTCTATCAGTGCGGAGACGACTTCTGGGGACGAGGAGATCTTGGGCAACGCCTTGGCCGCGGCCCGACAAACCATGCCTTCTTTATCTCGCAAAGCCTCAAGCAGCGCGGGGACCGCCGGCTGAGCTGCCGGTCCCATCTGTCCCAGGACCTCGGCTGCGTAACTACGCGTGGAACGAAACTCATAAGGGGCCAGGTGCTGGATACTTCGCTCCAGTTGTGTTGTCTCCTCCCGCTGGCTATTAATGAATATTGCTCCCAACAAGACAACCGCCACCACCGGTATTATCAACGCTAAAGACTTCTTACTCACTGTGATCGTCCTCCTACTGACTGCTGATGGTCTTGGCGTCTGGCCCCCTGGGGACTACTTGCTATCTCCACGGCTAGCAGACGATATTTCTATTTATGATAACATCCACAAGCACCTGTAAAGTTCCACCTGGTTACGATGCGGCGGGCCGGCTCCTGGGCAAAGCCCTTGACTTAACCGACGATCTATCGTATAATAGCATATCTGTTATGGTAAAGGATTGTCAATAAATGTATGCAATATTCCAAAATGGCGGCCATCAGCATAAGGCCCAAGAGAATGAAACGTTAAAGCTGGAGAAGCTGCCTGCCGAGGTAGGCGAGAAGGTTACCTTCGATCAGGTACTGGTTGCGCAGCAAAATGGGGAGATTCTGGTGGGCACTCCTTATCTGGCAGGGGCCCGGGTGACTGGCACGGTGGTCCAGCAAGGCCGGGGGCGTAAGATTCGCATCTTCAAGTACAAGCCCAAGAAGCATTATAAGCGCCAGGCCGGCCATCGCCAGGCGTTTACTGCTGTCCGTATTGACGAAATCTCACTGTAAGCCGCTGGCTTGCATTACTAAAGGTGATTAGATATGGCACACAAAAAAGGAATGGGTAGTTCACGCAATGGCCGTGATAGTCGTTCCAAACGGCTGGGGGTCAAGCGTTATGCCGGTCAAGTGGTCAATGCTGGCACTATTATCATCCGCCAACGGGGCACCAAAGTCCAGCCCGGGCGCAATGTAGGTCGGGGCGGTGACGATACGCTCTTCGCCAAGGTCGCTGGCCACGTCGAATTCCGAACTGGCCGCGGCGGCAAGCGCCGCGTCAGTGTCCTGCCAACCTGAGCTTGACTTGCTATCTCAAGCCTTGCGAGGCGATTGCCGGCACCGGGGTGTCGGCAATTTCATTTATCCAGAATTGAAACAATGTTGATTGATGAAGTGGAAATAACAGTTGTTGGCGGTCGCGGCGGTGATGGTGCCATCAGCTTCCGGCGGGAGAAGTATCAGCCGCACGGTGGGCCTGACGGCGGTGATGGGGGCGACGGTGGTAATGTCATAATCGCCGTTGACCACAATCTGTCCACGCTGCTGGATTTCAAGTACAAGTCTGATTTCCGTGCCACTTCAGGTGGGCACGGGAAAGGTAAACACCAGCAAGGCAAACGCGGAGAAGATTGTATCATATCAGTTCCCCCGGGCACTGTAGTATATGATGCCGAGGAGGGGGCTCAGGTGGCGGACCTCACCCGCGCGGGGCAGAGATTGATTGCCGCCCGGGGCGGGCAAGGCGGGCGCGGCAATGCTGCCTTCGCCACTGCTACTCGCCAGGCCCCCCGCTTGTCCGAAAGCGGCCTCCCTGGCGACACTTACCGGCTGCGGCTGGAACTGCGCCTGATCGCCGATGTGGGCCTCATCGGCTTCCCCAATGTAGGTAAATCTACGCTTATTTCCAGAATCTCAGCCGCTGAGTCCAAGATAGCCGCCTACCCCTTCACCACTCTGCAACCCATATTGGGAGTGGTCCGTATGGACGAAGGCCGTAGCTTTGTGGTCGCCGATATGCCGGGCCTGATTGAGGGCGCTCATCAGGGTACGGGTTTGGGAGACCGGTTCCTGCGTCATATCAAGCGCACCCGCCTGATCGTGCACATACTGGACGTAGCCGCAGTGGAAGGCCGCGACCCGCTGAATGACTTCCGCCAGTTGAACGCCGAGCTGCAAACGTATGATGCGCGCTTGGCCAATTTGCCGCAG
>JAUWJN010000253.1 GCA_030607655.1 bacterium | reverse complement strand
TACCAGGTTAAACTGCGCGACAATTACATTTGTGGATCAAACGAAATGGTCGTCTACCGGACCAAGTTCGCAAAGAACGCACCGTGACGAATAGGCGGAAGGCCGAATATGTCCGAATTGCCCCGGCCGCAAAAGAAGTTCTCACGAATTGACTGGGCCATCGCCCTGGCTCTGGCGGCGTTGGTGGTGGTTACGCGCATTCCCTTTCTCCCGCCAATAATCGCCGATTCGGATGGTGCCGAGTATGCCTTTGCCCTGGAGAAGTTTGACATGGCCGCCGGCTATCCCCACGCCCCGGGCTATCCGCTCTATATTCTTTGCGCCAAACCTGTTTATGCGCTGACTGGTGACGCCAATATCAGCCTGGTGACGGTGAGCGTGGGCTTCAGTGCGCTGGCCTGTGCCGCAATGTACTTGTGGGGCGTGGCCATGTTTGGCCGCCCAGTCGGAGTGATGGCCGCATTACTCTTACTGACGGAGAACAGTTTTTGGCGCTTCGGGACTATGTGGCGGTCGGTCCCGTCCGGCGTGTTCTGGGCAACGGTAGTGGCCCTGACTGCATATCGGGCGCGGGCCAGCGGCGGCAAGTGGGGTATGATTTCCGCGGCCTGTCTGGGCTTAGGCGGTGGCTTCCGCCAGCAAGTACTTACTTTTCTGAGCTTTATGTGGCTGTGGTGCTGCCGCAAGTTGGGATGGAAGCAGCTAGCTCTAGGTCTGCTCATCATCGTGATTCTCACCGCCGGCTGGGTCGCAGCCGTCTCCTGGGCAACCGGGGGCTATTCCGTCTACCGGGCCAGTAGCCAGGCGCAGTGGCGGGAAGCCATTTATCCTTCCTCAGTTTTCTTCGCTGCACACCAGGGATTGAAATCCACCGTTGATGCCCTGGTGACCCGGATTACTACCTGGTCCAATTACCTGTTCGGGGATCGCTCTCATCTGTCGGTATTAGCCTGGCTACTGCCCCTACTTTATGCTCTGGGCCGCCTGCTGAGGCCGCAACTGATCTGGTCGGATGAGCGAGTGCAACTGCTGGTGGCGTGGCTGGTGCCGGTGATGGCCTTTCACCTGCTGGTTAATATGGACAACCGCAGCTACGTGCTCATTTATCTGCCCCCGCTGTGCCTTATTGCGGCGGTCGGCATCTATTTGTTTTGCGCTGACTTGAGGGATATGATCGCCCGCCGATACCACCAGCCTGTACTATCAGTAAGACGGCTGGGGTGGTGCTGCGCAATAGTAGTGGGTCTAGGCGCATTGCTCAACGTGGGTGTGTACACCACGCGTATCGCGCCCGGTCAGCGGCAGTACAATCGCCAGGTGCAATCAGTAATAAGCCATATTGCCGCGAATTACGGTGCTGAAGAGGCAGCGCTAGTCCAGTCAGACCTGCGCATGTCTTATCACGCTGTCCATTATCATCTTCCCGAGTATCCGGGTTACCTGTTGCAGCAGACGATGTCTCCGCCGCGGCCCAGTTTGACTTTCCCCAGTCCGGTGCGTCTTGACAACTCAATACGCCACGTGGTATTCCTTAATCCCCAGGCGCGGGTGCAAGGCCCCACCCAGACAGTTCAATTAGACAGCGGGGCCGCCGTACAAGTAGTCGCGCTGTCTGCTGCGCAGCGGTATATGCACTTTGGGCCGGCGGGGGTATGGTTCTCAACCAACAAAGATAAGGAAAGTAGGTAATGAAGCTAACAGTTCTCGGCAGCGCTGCAGCCGAAGGCATTCCGGCGCTATTTTGTCATTGTGAAGTCTGTCAGCACGCTCGTGAGCGCGGCGGGCCCGACATTCGCCGCCGCACCAGCTATCTATGGGACGAGGATATACTCATTGACCTGGGCCCGGACTTGTTCTTCGCTCAAGTCAGCTTCAACCTGGACTATGCCAAGCTGCGCCATCTGCTAATGACTCACAGTCACGCTGATCATTTCTTACCCGAGTCGCTTCAGTACCGGCACCCAGGCTTCTCCATTCTGCCTGCGGACTGCTGGCTGACGGTGTATGGCAATGCCCGGATAGAACGGCGGGTGCGGAAAATCTGCACAGGAGACCTGAGCAAGTATTTCTTTGATTTCCAGCGGGCCAGAGTCGGGGAGGAGATTGATCTGGATGCGGGCCGCAGCGCTGTGCCCGTGGCCGCGGCCCATGCTGAGGGCGAAGAGTGCCTGAACTACATACTGAAGGCTGACGGGAAAACTATTCTCGTCGGTAACGACAGCGGGTGGTGGCAAGAGGAAACCTGGCGGATGCTGGCTGCTTACCAGTTTGATGTGGCGATCATTGATTGCACGTATGGCCAAAGTGATAGCTGCGAGGGCCACCTGGGAGTCCCCGGACTGTTAGCGACTCGTAATGAACTGCGTAAGCTAGGGGCGCTGGCGGCGGATAGCCGCGTTATCGCCAATCACTTCTCCCATAATGGCCAACTTACCCATGACGAATTGATAGCACGGCTGGGGCCGGAGGGCGTTGAGGTCGGCTACGATGGAATGCAGATAGAGCTGTAAACGACAGGAGGTCTCTACACTAATGGACAAGCCCCGTTGGCCGCTTGGTATTAACACCTGCGGCGACCTGACCCTGGAGGCTCTGGACATCATCGCCGAAGCCGGATTTAGCCACGTTTACGTGGACCACCTGAACTGGGATCACCCGGAGGCCGACCGCAGTGCCGAGATGCTCGCCTCCCGGCCCTGGCTCATCGCCCACGGTTGTCATCTGACCGGCTTTCTCTACACTCCTACGGGTGTTCCCCGCACGCCGGAACGGGTCATCACCTACTTCACCCACTGCATTGAGCTCGTCGGCAACTGCGGGATTCCTAATGCGACCGGTGACTGTGGGACGTTTGTCGAATGGACGCCGGCGGAATTCCAGGCGCACACCTGGGGAGCCTACGACGAAATCGTGGGCATACTGCGCGAGCTTTGCACGGTGGCCGACCGCTTCGGAATGAATCTGAATCTGGAGAATTGCATACCCCACGTCCCGGAACACAGGTTCCTGGCTGATGCGGAAGAGATCGTCCAGTTAATCGCCGATGTCGGCGCGGCCAATCTGCGCACCTGCCTGGATACCGGCC
>JAUWJN010000098.1 GCA_030607655.1 bacterium | reverse complement strand
GTTTGATATCATCGGGGGTAATGTAATCACGATTACGAACTGCAGCCAGAGACTGACTCAGACGCATAAGGGCGATGCTGCCCCGCGGACTGGCGCCCAATTCCACGGCGGGATGCTTACGAGTAGCACGTACGATGCTGACTATGTACTCCTTGAGGCTGTCGTCAAGGTGGATACGGCGGATAGCTTGCTGCAAGTTTACTACCTGTTCCGGCTCCACTACCGGCTGTATGGTCTCTATGGGATGCTGTATAATCTGGCCATCCAGCACTGCTACCTCGTCGCTAGCGCTGGGATACCCCAGCCTCACTCGGCTCAAGAAGCGGTCAAGCTGGGCCTCGGGTAGTTGGTAAGTGCCTTCATATTCAATAGGGTTTTCAGTGGCGATTACGAGAAAGGGGCGAGGCAAGGTGTGGGTGACACCATCCACCGTCACCTGGAACTCCTCCATACACTCCAGCAAGGCTGCCTGTGACTTGGGCGTGGCCCGGTTTATCTCGTCGGCCAGCACGACATTAGCAAATACCGGCCCCGGGAGGAATTCAAACTCATTGCTGACCTGGTTAAATATCGTGACTCCGGTAACATCGGTGGGCAGCAGGTCGGGAGTGAACTGGATACGCTTGAAACTACAATTAACAGATTTAGCCAAAGCTCGCCCCAGCATCGTCTTGCCTACGCCAGGAATATCTTCGATTAGCATGTGGCCGCCGGCTAGCAAGGTAGCCACCGCTAACTCGACCGCCCCGCTCTTCCCCACGATCACAGTTTCGATATTGTCAGTGAGACGCTTTATATGCTTGCTAACGGCCTCAATCTTCACCGTGAAGTTCTCCTAATTTGTTAGTAGGCGCGTTCATATACCGCAATCAGGTCATCTAACTGTATAGCCCGTGGATTTCTGGCGATATGAGGACTCTTCATTGCCTCCTCGGCCATCCGCGGGATAGCGTCTTGGGTAACTCCTACGTCACGCATTCGTCGGGACGCCTGGACGTCCTCAGCTAAGTGCTCAACAGCCTCTACTGCTCGACGACTATTCGCTTCATCATCCGACTGCTCTTCAGAGACGCCCATTGCCTCGGCGATGTTCGCAAACTCGGCTACCGCCGCGGGGCGGTTGTACTCCATCCCGTATGGGAGCAAGATCGCGTTGGCCTGTCCATGGGGGACACCGAATAGTGCGGAGAGGGGTAGGGCCATAGCGTGCACTATCCCCAGCCGGCTCTGCGCGAACGCCAGTCCCGCAATCATCGCTCCTCGTTGGAGAGCCGCTTGCGCCTGAGTATCACTGGGAGCCTCCGCCGCCTGACGCAAGTTCTGGGTAATGAGGCTAATGGCCTGCCCGGCTTGTCTCTGGGTGTGCTCGGTGGCCTCCTTGCTAACATACGATTCCACGGCGTGAGTGAGCGCGTCCATGCCGGCCGCGACGCGCGCGATCCGCGGGGCGGAAATCAGCAGGTTCGGGTCAAGCAGGGCATATCGGGGATACAGACCGGGGTGGTTCAGTGGGAGTTTGCGCTGCGTCTGGGTGAAGGTAATAACGGAAAAGGGCGTAACCTCTGAGCCGGTCCCCGCCGTGGTGGGCACGGCAATGATAGGCAATATGCCCTCTGGCACGGTAGTGGACTGGCCGGGCTGGTCCTGCGTAAGTATCCATCCCTCTGCCCCTGCCTCGGCAGCAATAGCCTTGCCCGCATCCATACTGGATCCCCCACCAACAGCCACTATGGTATCAGCAGCAAAGTCGCGGGCTACCTCGCCACCAGCCACTATCGTACTATCCGACGGGTCAGGCTCCACCTGATCAAAGATTTGTAGCTGGATACCGTTGGGACAGTTGTCCCGCAACTCGTTGACCGCCGGTAACTTGACTACATTTTCGCCGCATACCACTAATAGTCTGCGCGCATGAAGCGCACCTACGCAACTAAAGACCTCGCCCAACGCTCCGGGGCCTGAGATGATGTCTACCGGATTATTATTGAATGTCTCATAGATAATCTCGTTATTCATATTGAGAACCTTTCCACATAACGCCACACCATTATTATACCTAGGTCAATATATATGGTCAACACAACAAGGGAAAGAGGAGGCGGATAATGGGTTCCATTCGAGAAAGGGGGTCTGGGAGTAATTACCGAAGAAAAAGTTAGTAAGAATGAACGCCACTGTCTTGACATCTTTTATGCTATGTGTTAATATATGGTTAGCACTCGGCCAGGGAGACTGCTAATCACACCAGTCCGCCACTAAAGCCGTCTGACCTGGCCTTTTTATGACGTTACAACTATATCAGTAACTGACAAGGTGGTGAAACTTATGATTCAGCCTCTCGGCAGCCGAATACTAGTTGAGCCCAGTGAAGCCGAAGAGAAAAGTGTGGGCGGCATAATTCTGCCCGAAGCCGCCCAGCAAAAACCCCGGGAAGGCAAAGTAATTGCCCTGGGCCCCGGTCGCCTACTCGACACTGGGGAACGCCAGCCGATGAGCGTGGCGGAAGGGGACATCGTTATCTACACGTCGTACGGCGGCACGGAAATCAAGTATGATGAGAAGGAGTATCTACTGGTAGATGAGGATTCAGTGCTGGCTATCCGCACTGAGTAATCATCTCTCAGAAAACATTTCCAAGCAAAGGAGGATTATGGTATGGCTAAGAAGATGATTGCGTTTGACGAAGAAGCCCGTCGTGCCCTGGAGGCCGGCGTGAACAAGGTAGCTAATGCCACTAGGGTCACGTTAGGCCCCAAAGGGCGTAATGTGGTGCTGGAGAAAAAATGGGGGGCGCCGACGATCACCAAAGACGGGGTAACAGTGGCCAAGGAGGTTGAACTAGAGGACAAGTACGAGAATATGGGGGCCCAACTGTGCAAGGAAGTGGCGTCCAAGACCAACGATGACACTGGCGATGGGACCACTACCGCCACAGTGCTAGCCCAAAGCATCGTGACTGCTGGACTGCGTAATGTCACAGCAGGGGCTAACCCGATGCTGATTAAGCGGGGAATCGAGAAGGCTACCCAGGCGGTTGTGGACGAGATTAAGAAGAACGCGCAGCCATTGGAGACCTCCGAAGAGATTGCCCATGTGGCTGGCATTGCGGGTAACGATCTGGAAATTGGGAAACTGATTGCGGAAGCGATGGAGAAAGTCGGCAAAGACGGGGTGATCACCGTCGAAGAGTCTAAGACCGGAATTACCGAGGTTGAGGTAGTTGAGGGGATGCAGGTCGACAAAGGCTACATCTCTCCCTATTTTGTCACTGAGGGGGAGACCATGGAGTGCGTGCTGGAAGAGCCCTACATCCTGGCCTTTGAGAAAAAGATTTCTTCGGCCATGGACATCGTCCCGATACTGGAAAAAGTGGCCTCCGCCGGCGCGAGCCTATTGGTAATCGCTGAGGATGTCGAGGCCGAAGCTCTGGCCACTATGGTGGTCAACAAAATGCGGGGTATGGTTAGCTCCTGCGCGGTGAAAGCACCGGGCTTCGGTGATCGACGCAAACGTAACTTGGAGGATATTGCCGTCCTCGTCGACGGGACATTTATCTCTGAGGACCTGGGCATGAAGCTGGATAGTGTAACCTTAGAGGATCTAGGTCGGGCTGAGCGAATCGTGGTGAGCAAGGATGACACCACCATCGTCAAGGGTGCTGGTTCCCAGGAGAGCATCAGTGGGCGCATCGCGCAGATTCGGCGGGAGATTGAGGATACCGACTCCGACTATGACCGGGAAAAGATTGAAGAGCGCCTGGCCAAGCTAGCCGGCGGTGTGGCAGTTATGAAAGTCGGGGCAGCCACTGAGGTCGAGCTGAAGGAACTCAAGCACCGCTTCGAAGATGCGCTGTCGGCCGCCCGTTCGGGCATCGAAGAAGGTATTGTTCCCGGTGGCGGAGTTATCCTGGCGCGCGCGGCGGCCGGGCTTGATAAACTTGCCAAGAAGGCACCCGAGGATGAAGCAGTCGGTATTCAGATTATCAAACGGGCCCTCGGGGACCCCTTGCGGCGCATTGCCGAGAATGCGGGCTACGAAGGCAGCGTGGTACTGGAGAAAGTCCTGGCGAATGACGACCCTAACTTCGGCTTCAATGCGCTGACCGAAGAGTACGGCGACCTGGCAGCCGCTGGGGTCATTGACCCGGCGAAGGTCGTGCGCTGTGCGCTGGAGAATGCGGCGAGTATTGGGGCACTTGTCCTGACTACTGAGGCTGTGGTAGCCGAGATGCCGGAAGAGGAGAAAGCCGCACCTCCCATGCCCGAGTACTAACCGATACTGTTAGTGACACTGACCATGCTGGGGTCGGGCCTCTAAGCCCGACCCCTTGCTATTTGTCTGGCGGCAGAAGCAATTCCCTTCCGCTTGTAGCCGCCGGTGAGGAAAGGCGTTTGGGGGAAGGAAACGACCAGGTGCGTGTCCAACTGTTAGGGTAAAGGAGTGTTAGCACAAGGGAAAATCTGGATGCAGCATCAGAGCAGGGGTGTACAGCTCATCGAGTTGCTAGTCGTGATAGCTATAATCGCGCCCCTGATGGGGATGTTATAGCCGTAAGTCGCAGAGGGGGAAGAATGAAACGTCGTAGAGTCGCAGTGACTGGCCTGGGCGTAGTGACCCCGCTGGCGGACAACGTCAGCGAGTTCTGGCAGCGGCTCATTAAGGGCGAGCGAGGCATCAAACCGATAACGAAGTTTGATCCCTCGGGTCTGCGCAACCCAAAAGCCGGCGAGGTTTCGCCTTGGCAGTTCGCGCCCGCTGAGTTCGGAATGGCTGCCGCCCCTGATGAAGCCACTCAGTTCTTACTGGTGGCCGCCCAACAAGCCATCTGTGATGCCGGCCTAACGCGTGAGCAGTTGGCTGAAGCCGGGGCAGTACTAGCCACCAACTTTGGCGGGGCGATGTCCTGGGAACGGTTCGTGGACAGCTTCCTGAGCCATGCTCCTCAGTCTGGGCACTTCACGGAGTTTCGCTTTGATACTGCCCTAACTCATCTTTGCCACTGCTGGCCGCTGAGTGGCCCCACTAGTCTATTATCTATTGCCTGTGCGTCGGGGACAGCAGCCATCGGTCACGCCGTTGACCTTATCAGGTACGGTCAGGCGAATATCATGCTGGCCGGTGGGCACGATGCCTTGGCTCCCTCCCATCTGGCAGGATTGAGTGTGCTACGTACTATCACCGCTGAAGACATCAGGCCGTTCTCAAAGAATCGTTCGGGTACACTTTTCGGGGAAGGGGCGGGGCTGGTAGTGCTAGAGGATTACAATCATGCCCAGGCCCGTGGCGCCCCTATCTACTGTGAAGTAATCGGCTGGGCCGAAAATAGTAATGCCTACCATCTTACCGCCCCTGATGAAGGCGGCGCGGGGATGCGCCGGGTCCTCCAAACGGCACTGAACGATGCGCAAGTTGACAGTAACACAATTGATTACATAAATGCTCATGGTACGGGGACCGAATACCACGACCCAGCCGAAACTCAGGCGATCAAGTCAGTACTGGGCGATCATGCCTACCAAATTGGGGTAAGTTCAATAAAGGGCGCGATTGGCCATCTGATGGGAGCGGCGGGAGTAGTAGAAGCTATCGCTACGGTAAAGGCTCTGCAGGAGGGGGTATTGCCGCCTACCGTCAATTATGACGCGCCCGACCCGGAATGTGACCTGGATTATGTTGTCAACCAAGCCCGCCCTAGCTCAATATCATATGCCGCCACTATCTCGGCGGGTATTGGTGGCAGCAACGCATGCGTAATATTAAGCCAGGTGTAACGGCAGGCATAACGACAGGCATAACGACAGGCATAACGACAGGTCTAACGTCAGGTGTAGTGACAAGGGTACTAGCTGCTTGCCCAATACTGGGCCTTGCTAGGTGAACCAATGTCTGAACAATCAGTCGAAAAGGTAGTAATTACCGGTATCGGCCCCATTTGCACCATCGCCACGGGGCGGCAGGATTTCTGGGCGGTGCTAGCCGAGGCACACGATGCTGCGGTGCCAGAGGCTCAGTCGGCTGATAGTAATTGGCTGCGGTGTGAGGATTTTAGGGTAGAGGATTATCTGGAGAGTGAGAAGACCTACCTGGATCGCTGCTCTGAGTTTACCCTGGCCGCTTGTTATCTGGCGGTGCGCGATGCGCAACTGGACTGGCCCAACCTCAGTCACCCCCGCGTAGGGCTGTGTCTGGGCACTGCTTTTGGCTGTCTGGATTCAATGCTGAATAACACTACCCGCGTCCGGACAAAAGGGAGCCGCTTAGCCTCGCCGGTCGTTTTTATGCACAGTTTCGCCAATACGCCGGCCAGCCTGGCGGCCATTGAGGACCATATCCAGGGTCCCGTTCCCACCTTTTGTGATGGTGACATCTCGGCTGGTGCGGCGTTGCATTATGCCTGGCAAGCGCTGCGCTATGGGCAAGCCGATGTTATTCTGGCGGGAGGTGTGGATGTGGTGAGTAATGCTTTAGTCGCCGCGCTGGGTAACGCGCCCAATATAGACCGGGCGCGGGCCGAGGGGGCGTGCCTGTTGGTCCTGGAGCGCCAGGCCTCCGCCGAACAGCGTGCCGCCCCCGTCCTCCTTGCTGAAGTAGTAAGCTGCGCCGTAACCGGTGGCGCTGACACCAGCACGGCTCGCCAGCAGGCAATTACCCAAGCAGGCCAGATCGCCGAACTTGACGAAACTCCCTGTATATTTGAGCCTCCGGCCGTCTACGGCCACACCTTTGGTGCTAGCCTGGCCCTGGACGTGGCGGCGGCGATTGGTACATTGGAGGCTGGCCAGGTGCCTGCGGATATTATTGCGGTTGTCCGCGCCACGGCTGACGGTCGGGCCGCGGCCATAATTCTGAGGAACAGTGAATAATGTTTCCGGTAGAGCAGTTAATTGAACATTATCGCGTGATGCTGGTCATTCGCCACTTCGAAGAGACGCTTAATCGTCTTTTTGGGGAAGGGCTAATCCTGGGTACGGCGCACCTCTGCGCGGGCCAGGAGGCGTGTGCGGTGGGGGCAATTGCTGCTCTGGAGCCTGATGACCTGGTCAGTTCCAATCATCGCGGCCATGGACATTTTATCGCTAAAGGCGGTGAGCCTAAGCGGATAATGGCCGAGTTATTTGGCAAGGCCACCGGATATTCCGGTGGCCGCGGCGCTTCCCAGCATATGGCCGACTTTTCTATCGGCTTTCTGGGCATGCACGGGATAACCGGAGGAATGATCCCCGTGGCCACGGGCGCGGCTCTCAGTCAGAAGCTGCTGAATACCGGCCAAGTAGTACTCTGTTTCTTCGGCGATGGGGCCACGGGCTCGGGGGCCTTCCACGAGGCAGTAAACATTGGTGCAGTCTGGGGGCTGCCGATTGTATATTTCTGTGAGAATAACCTGTATGCTATGAGCACACCGCTTCAGCAGGCATTCAAGAATACAGATATTGCCGGTCGGGCCAGTGCTTATGGCATCCCGGGAGTTCAAATTGACGGAAATGACTACTTTGCGGTGCGCCAGGCCGCCGAGCAGGCCGTTGAGCACGCGCGGGCAGGCGGAGGGCCGACTCTGATTGAGGCGCAAACTTACCGCATATTCGGCCATTCCAAAAGTGACGACTGCCAGTACCGTCCCGGTGACGAAGAGCAGCTCTGGGCAGCTCGTGACCCCCTGAAACTTATGGGTCAGCGACTCATAGATGGCGAGATCATATCGGAAGTTCAAGCCGAACAGTTGCACCGTGAGGCTCAAAGTATGGTTAGCGAGGCAGTAGAATTCGCCCGCCGCAGTCCGGCGCCGGACCCGCAGACTATCGGCAACAACCTTTTCTCTCAATTTTGACCATAGGTGATTGATTTGTCTAGCGCGAAATTATTAGGCTCGGCCACAATATCGCCTGATGAGGCAGTTTGCGGTCAGCACGGTATCTGGACAATCACATATACCGTAGGTGAGCAAGGCCTCGCTACTGGGGGCGGGCTGCGCATCCATCCACCAATCACCACTTTCAGCCCAATTGTGCGCGGTG